>JAAYBT010000019.1 GCA_012730015.1 Clostridiaceae bacterium | reverse complement strand
TGGAGCCCTCAATCGGAATCGAACCGATGACCTCATCCTTACCATGGATGCGCTCTGCCTACTGAGCTATGAGGGCGGATATGCAATTTGGGGCTGTGACACCGATATTGCTATGGAGCGGGTGATGGGAATCGAACCCACACAGTCAGCTTGGGAAGCTGATATTCTACCACTGAATTACACCCGCAAGTATGCGGAAACCAACAAGCGAATAACATTATAACACATCGCTCACGCTCGTGTCTATACCTCAATTTTTGTCTTCTCTGTTCTCCTGTAAATGCTTTTCCAGCTTGCGTTTCACGCGCTGTAGGGCATTGTCTATTGATTTGACATGCCTGTTCAGGTCAACGGCGATTTCCTGGTAAGAGCGCCCCTGCAAATACCTGGATAGAACCTCCCACTCAAGGCTGCTAAGGATTTCACCCATCTTCACTTCAATCCCTGCAAATTCCTCCCTGTTTATCATCATTTCCTCGGGGTCGTTAATATTCTCCTCGCTCAGTATGTCGAGAAGTGTACGATCCGAATCCTCATCAAAGATAGGCTTGTTAAGGGATATGTAGGAATTGAGCGGAATATGCTTCTGCCGGGTAGCCGTCTTTATTGCCGTTATTATCTGACGCGTAATACAAAGCTCAGCAAAAGCCCGGAATGATGAGAGCTTGTCCCCTCGGTAGTCTCTTATGGCCTTGTAAAGGCCAATCATACCTTCTTGAATTATATCTTCCCGGTCAGCACCAATTAAGAAATAGGTCCTAGCCTTAGCTCGGACAAAACTCTTGTATTTGTTGATCAGAAATTCGAGGGCCCGGCCATCACCAGCTTTTGCGTCTCTGATGATTTCCTCGTCATCTGCCGGATTGTAAATTAATTGTGCCTCGGCTCGAGCATTTAGCTTCAATAATATGCCCCCTCATACAAAATGCGATTCTTCTGATGATCATGGCAGTATACTTGGCTTCACCATACTCAATTATAAGGTTCACAAGCCTTTATGTCAAGTTGGCGCGATACCGGAGCATAGCTTCGTATGCATGCAAGGTCGCATTTTCCGTCGCAGGCTAATAATCCTGTCTGGTAAGCTATACTCACGCAACCCTCGAGTTGCCCCAGCCCTCACCGGCTAAAAATGCGATAAGACACCAATCAAGGCTGCTTATTACTTCTCTGCCTCAGTATTTCAAAGGTAACAATAGCCCCCGCTACAGCCGCATTCAAGGAGCTTATCTGCCCCAGCATAGGAATATTTACAACAAAGTCGCAGCTCTCCCGAATCAGCTTGCCCATTCCCTCTCCCTCGCTGCCGATTACAAGCGCAATGGGTCCTGATAGATCGTTGTCGAAGTAGGCCTTCTCCCCTGTTGCATCCGTGCCGACTACCCAAATATTCTGCTTTTTCAGATTCTTTATTGTTTGTGCTATATTCGTAACCCTTGCTACAGGAACATATTCAACCGCGCCGGCCGAGGCCTTCGAAACAGTTGAGGTCAGCCCAATCGCCCTTCTCTTCGGAATAATAACTCCATGTACCCCTGCGGCATTCGCAGTTCTTAGAATCGATCCCAGATTATGAGCATCTGTTATTTCATCCAATATGATAATGAAGGGTGGTCGGCCGCTCTCTTGCGCAGCCTTCAGGATATCGTCCACATCGACATAATCCTTGGCGGCTACTAGGGCTATTACCCCTTGGTGAGCAAATGTCTGTGACATTGCATCCAGCTTGGACCTGTCGACCTCCTGGATAATAGTATGGCGTTCTCTGGCCATTGCTATTATCTGGTTTATTGAACCCTCACGGTCACCCTTTGCAACGAATATCCTATTGATGCTCCTGCCAGACCTGAGTGCCTCAAGCACCGAATTTCTACCCTCCAGCAAGTCCTGCTCCTCATGAAAGCCCTCAATGTCCGGCTTCATAAACTCGTTCTTAAGGCTATCTCTCAGCTTCTCACTCCTGTCAATGCTTTCGCTTTTGAAATCTCTCTTATTTGCCTTCTCGCCCTTATAAGCAATTTTTCTGCCTTCGTTTTTATTCCTACCTTCGCCCCGCCTATCGTTCCGGCTCTCGTATCGGCCTTCGCCCCGCCTATCCACGGGGTTTTCGTTTCTGCTGCGGTTAACATTTTTGTTCCAGGCTTCGCCTTCGTTTTCCTTCCTGCCTTCGCCCCGCCTATCGTTCCGGCTCTCGTATCGGCCTTCGCCCCGCCTATCGCCAGGGCTCACATTGCGGTTATCCTTGCTAAATTTTCCTTTTCTATCTGCTGCCATACAAGTTCACTTTATCCTTCCTTAACTCCCATTTTCGCCTATTCTTCGCCTGCTCTTAGCCTATTCTTTGCTTCCTCTTGCACCGGCCCTCAATGTCTCAGCCTTAGCCTTCGCTCCTCTGCCTGCCCTTATGCCTTTTTGTCCTCATGATTGCTTTCAACCGAGATTTTCAGCAGCTCCAGTAGCCGTGGATAGTCCTCCTTCAGATAGAGGTATCCTATCAAGCTCTCAAAGCCCGTTGCATATTTGTAGTCTGTCACATCTGCATTCTTAGGAATAGTACCGGACTTGGCATTCCTGCCCCTGCGCACAACATCCTGCTCCTCGGCTGACAAGTCCTCAAGCATCCTGTGAATGGTGTCCGATTGTGATTTTGCCTTCACATAGTCAATGGACTGCTTATGAAGCTTGTGGACCGGCGCGTTGCCCTTGCCGACCAGCAGCGTTCTTATATAAAGCTCAAAAACCGCATCGCCCACATAGGCCAGCACAAGGGGCGAATACATCTTCAAGTCCTCACGCCTGATCTGGAGCTCCTTCCCCATTTCCCTGAATACCTCTTCGTTCATCCTATCAATCTCCCCACTTCAGCACAGGATTCCTAGCTGCCTTGACCTCATCCAGCCTTGAAACGACAGTTGTATAAGGGGCCTTCCTGACCCTGTCGGGTTCATTCTCCGCCTCCCGGGCAATGCTGATAAGCGCGTCTACAAAGCTGTCCAGCGTCTCCTTGCTCTCTGTTTCCGTAGGCTCGATCATCATTGCTTCATGTACAATCAGCGGGAAATAAACAGTTGGCGGGTGATAGCCGAAATCCAGCAGCCTTTTAGCTATATCTAGCGTACGCACGCCATTGTGCTCCTGCTTCTTATTGGACAAAATAAACTCATGCATGCAAATGCGTTTATAGGGGATGTCGAAGGAATCCTCCAGTCGCTTCATCATATAGTTGGCATTTAGCACAGCCAACTCCGAAACATTTTTGAGACCATCGGGACCCATTGTCCTAATATAAGCATAGGCTTTGAGCACAACCCCAAAGTTTCCATAGAAGGATCTCACGCGCCCAATTGTCTGGGGCCGGTCATAATCCAGCCAATATCGGTCATTTTCACATTCCACCACCGGTACCGGTAAAAAGGGAACAAGCTCCTCTTTAACCCCAACAGGGCCCGAACCCGGTCCGCCGCCGCCATGCGGAGTGCTGAAGGTCTTGTGTAAATTCAGGTGTACCACATCAAAGCCCATATCGCCTGGCCTGCAAATGCCCATTATTGCGTTGGCATTGGCGCCGTCATAATACAGGAGCCCGCCTGCATCGTGGACAATCCTGGCAATCTCCTCAATATTCTCGTCAAACAATCCCAGGGTATTGGGATTTGTCAGCATCAATCCGGCTGTATCTTGACCCACAGCAAGCTTTAGGTCTTCGATGTCTACTCCGCCTGACGGATTCGACTTCACCTCAACCACCTCAAAGCCTGCAAAGGCTGCCGAAGCCGGGTTTGTCCCATGCGCCGAATCCGGAACAACTATCTTTGTCCGCGCCGCATCGCCGCGACTTCTATGATATGCACCGATTATCATAAGTCCAGTCAATTCGCCATGAGCTCCTGCCGCAGGCTGCAGTGTTACACGCTTCATACCAGTTATCTCCGAGAGCATCCTGTCCATTTCATATAGTACCTGCAGGCTGCCCTGAGCAGATTCCTCATTCTGATAGGGGTGAACCCCTGTAAATCCATCAAGAGAGGCTATTTCTTCATTGATTTTCGGATTGTATTTCATTGTGCAGGAGCCAAGTGGATAAAAGCTGGAATCCACACCGTGGTTACGTCCTGCAAGCCGCGTGTAATGCCGGGCCACGTCTACTTCGCTGACCTGGGGCAGATCGGCATCCCTTCTTCTGGCAAAAGCGTCGGGAATCAAGCCCTCCTTCACTGGTACGTCACAGGCGGGCAGGCTATATGCCCTTCTCCCATCCCTGCTCATCTCAAATATCAGCATCGCTTGCTCCCTATTATTCTGCTCTATTTGCCTCCTATCCTCCAGCTCGGCCCGTCCATTATCAATAGAATTCACCTGCCGCTCATTTATCTTATCTGCCATCTCAGCTCTCACCTCCTGCAGCAATTCTCACCATATCATCTATTTCCTGCTTTGTGCGCTTCTCGGTCACTGCCAATAGCCAGCAGTCCTTCATCTTCGGATAATACTTCTCCAAATCCAAGCCACCTATAATGCCATGCCTGAGAAGCCTTTCATTGATTGCCTGAATCGGCTCATGTAATGCTCTTACTGCGAACTCCTTTATAAAGGCTGCCTCTGACAGCTTGGCAAATTTGCCGGTAGCAAATAGTTTCTCTGCAGCATAATGCGCCTTCTGTAGGCATAGGTTAGCCGCCTCTTTAATGCCTTCCTTGCCCATTACGGACATGTAGACCGCCGCCGCCAGTGCGTTTAAAGCCTGATTTGAGCAAATGTTAGAAACCGCCTTCTCTCTTCGGATGTGTTGCTCTCTAGCCTGCAGCGTGAGAACAAAGCCTCTTTTGTCCTCATTATCTGTGGTCTGACCGACAATTCTGCCGGGCATTTTTCTGACAAATGCTTTTTTTGCTGCCAGAAAACCCAGATAGGGACCGCCGTAGTTTAGAGCGTTTCCGAGCCCCTGTCCTTCTCCTGCAGCGATGTCAATCCCACATGCTCCCGGGGGCTCTAGCAGGGCAATAGAAATAGGATCCACACATGCTATAGAAAGCGCCCCTTTGCTGGCAGCAAACTCCCCAAACCATTTCAAATCCTCTACGGCTCCCAGGAAATTGGGGCTTTGCACGATTACAGCCGCAATATCACTCTTCCCTGTGGTGGCTTTCCCTGCGTTTTCATCACCTAAAGTGGTGTTCGCTGCATTTGCGCCATCGCTACCCTTTACTCCCGACATTACATCGAGCTCACTTACAGCCGTTATCCCATCTCGTAAGGGTATCTCTTCTATTACGAGATCATTGTACTTCCCGTAGGTTTTCAGTACCTCCCGGTATTCCGGGTGCAGACCCTGTGATACCAGAAGCCTGCTCTTCCCCGTGGAACGCACGGCAATGAGTGCGGCCTCTGTTACGGCGGTAGCACCGTCATACATGGACGCATTGGACACATCCATGCCGGTTAATTGGCAGATCATTGTCTGGTATTCAAAAATTGCCTGCAGCATCCCCTGGCTGATTTCAGGCTGGTATGGCGTATAGGAGGTATAGAATTCGGGCTTTGACAACACCTGCTTCACCATGGCGGGAACAAAGTGGTCATATGCCCCCGCACCCAGGAAACAGGCGTATTCTCCGCAATGTGCGTTTTTCTTTGCCAGGCCCCTCATTAGGCCGGACAACTCCATCTCCGACAAGCTCCCCGGCAAATCCAGGGCTCTACTAAGCTTCATTCCCTCAGGAATGTCTGTAAACAGCTGGTCAACACTCGATAAGCCAATCTCTGAAAGCATTTGCTCCATATCTTCCTGTGTATTAGGAATATATCGGGACATGTCATGCCTCCTTTGCACAGAAGTCGCCATACTGCTGTTCATCCATAAGGGCGTCCATTTCTGATAAATTTTCCGGCTCAAGTGCGACAATCCAGTTCTCATAAGGCTCGGCATTCAGTAACTCCGGGGTGTCTTCGAGCGCCTCATTCACCTTTACAATGGTACCGGATACAGGTGAATAAATGTCAGACGCAGCCTTTACCGATTCTACCACGCTGGCCTGTTCGCCTGCCTTCAGGCTCTTTCCCGGATTTGGCAGCTCGACGAATACGATATCGCCCAGCGCATTCTGCGCAAAATCCGATATTCCGACGTATACCAATCCATCCTCAACCCTTGCCCACTCATGTTCCCTGGTGTATTTGATTCCTTGATATGTTTTCATAACAATCCTCCATCCTTCTGCTAAACTATGTTTATACGACTAACCGCGCTTATTATCCCCGTTTTCTGCTGTAAAAGGGTAACTGAATAATTTCCGCCTTATACAGCTTGTCTCTTACCTCTACATCTATCGTATTTCCCACCTGTGCGCAACCATTATCAATAAGAGCCAGTCCCATGTTCTTCTTTAATGTAGGGAAATATCCCCCGCTGGTAACATGTCCGGCCCTGCTGCCATTGCAATATACCTCATAACCGCTTCTCGGGACCGCCCTGTCGATCATCTCAAAGCCGGCAATTTTCTGCTGAATGCTTCCCTGAAGCTGAGCAGAAAGGGGCTCCCTTCCGATAAATTCTCCCTTTTCAGGCTTAATGAAGCGTTGCAATCCAGCCATAACCGGTGAAATGTCCTCCGAAAGCTCCTGTGAATACAGAGGCAATGCCGCCTCAAGCCGCAAGGTATCTCTTGCTCCAAGGCCTACAGGCACCAAGCCAAGGGGAAAGCCCTTCTCCAGAAGCATGTCCCACAGCCTTTGAGCGTCCTCAGGCCGGCAGTAGAGCTCGAATCCATCCTCGCCGGTATAGCCGGTACGTGAAAGAATAAGGGACATATCTCCTACCTTCGCATCATTATCATAGCTGAAGTAGCGCAACTGAGTTAAATCCTCCGCCATTAGCTGACCCAATATTTCTTCTGCTTTCGGCCCTTGCAGCGCGAGCTGGGCAAACTCTGCGGAGCGGTTCACTAGATTGACACGGCCCCTCTTGTTCTCCTGTAACCATTGAAAATCCTTGGCTGTATTCGCTGCGTTTACCACCAGCAAATACTTTGCTTCATTTTGCTTGTAGACAATCAGGTCGTCCACCGTGCCTCCGCTTGGGTAGCACATAGGCGAATATACGGCCTTTCCGGGCTTTGCATTAATGTCATTGACCAGTACACTCTGGAGGAATTGGTAGGCATCTTCTCCGCTAACCTCCAGCTCACCCATGTGCGAAACATCAAAAAGTCCCGCCTTAGTACGTACAGCTTCATGCTCCTGCAAAATGCCGCTGTACTGCACAGGTAATAGCCAACCATGAAAATCAATAATTTTCGCTCCGGCAGACCCATGTGCCTCGTATAGGGGTGTTTTCTGAGCCTCACTGTGCATTTCCATAATCCCTCCCCATCAAATCCATCCTTCAGCAACTGCTGAAATCTTCAGCTACATCAATAATATATGCAATGTAATCAAAATTCCACTTAAAATTTCTTGCTCTCAACCCATTGAGCAAGATCGAGCGCCATAGTCCGCCGCAAATCAGATCCAAGGGGCTCATCAGCCGCCTCGGGCTCAATAGCTGCCACTTGCTCACAGACAGATTGGCGAAGCCTTTGAGCCAGCTTCTTCGAATCAAAGTGGCATCCTCTAAAAAGCTCCGGCAGTAGTGCAATATATTCCTCATCCAGCGCATCCGAATATGCCGCCAAACTGCTAACAATGCCGCCCTCCAGCTTAATGCCAAGCTCCACTGAACCCCAGTCAAATCTTTTCTCAATAGTCACATCAAACTTGGGGGCTTCTCCATAGCGCCATGTCCAGGATAAATACTTGCAATAAAGCTCCTCAAGAGCTTCCTTTCCCTCTTTATCTACAGTCACACACTTTTCAACAGGCGCTGCGCTGCCATATGAAGCCCTAAAGGAATCAATCAGGGCATCAGCCATTCTTTCGACAGTAATATCCTGACTCAGTTCAGAAAGGTTTACCACCCTGGATTGAACGGATTGAACTCCTTTGTAGCGCATTTTCTCCTCGGAAACCTGCAGATACTTCGAAAGCTTGTCAAAATCAGACGAAACCAGGATCGTTCCGTGATGATATGCACTCCTTTTTCTGAAGCAGAAGGCATTCCCTGAAAACTTTCGTCCGTCGGCAATTATGTCATTCCTGCCGCTCCTTTGCGCACCTATCCCAAAGCTTCTTACTGCATTTAGGATAACATCCAGCTGCTTGTCCAAATTATAGAGCTCTTTACTTACAACGAAGGTGAAATTAATATTGCCAATATCATGAAACACTGCGCCGCCACCCGAAAGCCTTCGTGCAAGCTTGCCTCCGTCTGCCTCAAGCTCCTGTGCTCTGCACTCTCTCCATGGATTCTGATTTCTTCCTATAACGACAGTATCATTGTTTTGCCACAGATACAATATGCACTGTCCCGGCTCTACCCTGTCCAGCAGATATTCCTCCCCCGCCAGGTTCCACCAGGGATCTATTGATTTTGTAAAGATTATCCGTGAATTATCTGCCATTCGAAGGCCTCCGGCTATACTCATTCAAACTCTGTGAAACGAATTGTCAAATCTTTAAAGTAGCTTTCATTATTATACTGAACATATCCATGGATTTCAATGCAGTATTCAATCGGCGCGACTCATTTTACAAATATATGTAACATAATCCCCTCCCAAAAAATATTATGTAAATGTATACACTATTTATAAGGAGTGGTTTTCATGAAGTATCAGGAATCATATCTTGGTTCAAGAGCTGAGTTCGGAGAATTCATTAAAAAGGCTATCCCGGATCTTTTTGCAGGTAATCTCACCGTTGAAGGAAACCCGGTTGCCTTACCGTCAGATACTGAGCTTACTTACAAGGTAAAGTACGATGACGACATAGAGGGCGGATCTGTCTCAATCAAAGTATCCTGGGACAATCCTGAAATGGACCTAGAGCTTGATGTGTAGTTAACCGACGGAGCAGGGCAGGGGGTTCAACTCCCCCTGTTTCTTTTGCAGCCAAGACTAGCCATATTAGTCTTACAACTATAAAGGAGGTAAGCGCTTTGGCCTTAACTGAGAACGAACCCCTGGATATTGTGTTGAAGCAATATGCCCTTACTGTTTTGGACATAAGAAATGAATCCTATAAGGGCAAAAAGGGAGTCTGGTGGATTAATACAAATAAAGGAATGAAGGTCCTCAAAAAGGTATCAAATTCCGAGCAAACCCTGCTATTCATATTGGATGCGGTCAGGCACCTGGCCCACAGGGGCATTCTCCTTCCACAGATACAGAAAACTATTGATGGAAGAGAGTATGTCTGCATCGACGGAGTGTGCTACCTGCTCTCAGAGGCAGTTATGGGGAAAAATCCACTATACACCTCGCCCACAGAGCTTGCTATGGTCGCAGGCGGGTTAGCTAAGTTCCACAGGGCTTCTAAAGGCTTTTTCCCCTCGCCCGGAACTAAGCCCAAGTATCACCTGGGCTTATGGGTCGAGGATTATATAAAGCAGCTTGAAGACATCAAGACCTATTACGATAACGATTTACTTACAAAGGAGCGCAAGCCAATCACTGCACTTATTATCAGTGAGTTCGCACATTTTTACCAACGAGCAGAAAAAGCAATCGAGGGGCTGCGGGGAAAGGAATATACCGACTGGGTTTATGAAGCCAAAGAGCTGGGAAGCCTTTGTCACCAGGACTTTGCCGCAGGAAATCTGCTCATCACTCCTGCATCAGACCTGTATGTCCTTGATACGGATTCGTTGACAGTTGATATCGCTGCGCGGGATATTAGAAAGCTCTTGAACAAGGTAATGAAGAAATCGGGTAAATGGCAACCGAAGCTGACAGGGGACATTCTTCGTTATTATCACAGGTACAATCCGCTAACTCCATCCCAGTGGGAGGTCGTAAGGCTTGATCTTTTGTTCCCCCACCTTTTCATCGGCGCTGTCAATAAGTTTTATCTGAGGCGAGATAAAGGGTGGTCGGAAGAAAAATATATGCAGAGGATTGCGGAAATGTCAGCATTTGAGAAGACCGGTGAGCCGCTATTGGATAACTTCCAATCCATTATTCCCACTTAGGCTCCTTGCGAATTAGCTGCTTTTGAGCTGGCATCAAAATAACTCGTAGTTTCGCAAAGACCTTGCCCGATGCTTTACCGCCAGAATAACACTGAAAGGAATGAGACTATTGATAGATAGAAAAGGAATTACTGAAGAAAATCTTGAGGCCACTGCGACTCATGTGTTAGGCAGATACAGCATCAATCCGGAAAAGCTTGTGTTGATCCAGGCAGGCACCATTAAGACTGTCTGGAAAGTCAACGCGAGCGGTAGCTGGCTCTGTCTCAAACGTCTAAAGCAGACCCTTGACAAAGCTCTATTTTCCGTCAACGCTCAAATATATATTAGGAATTCCGGCGGTAAGGTTCCCGGAATTATTTTAAATAGAGACAAACAAGCCATTACCGAATATGAGGGTCAATTATTTGTACTCTACGGGTGGATTAATGGCAGCGACTTGAATTTCTCACTTACAACAGATTTTCGAAAGGCCGTGCAGGGTCTGGCCGCATTTCATGTTGCCTCAAGGGGCTATATTCCCAATGAGCAATGCAGAATATCCACAAAGCTGAGAAAGTGGCCGGATCAGTATAACTCCATGAAGAGGAGGATGCTTGAATGGAAGGAAGTCTCCTCCGGGGCCTCTAAAGAGCCTTATCAGGCTTACCTGGCATATATAGACCAGATTATAGCCCTTGCCGATCTGGCTTTGAAAAGACTCTCGGAATCAGACTATTTACATCTGACACAGGAGGGCTCCCCCTCTATTGTGCTTTGTCATCAGGACTTCGGAAGAGGAAATGTCCTTGATGCAGCAGATGGAACCTATGTGATTGATTTAGATGGAGTAACCTATGATCTGCCGGCAAGGGATCTAAGAAAAATCATCGGCAAAGCTTGCGAGAATGCTGGGCTTTGGTCCTGCGATACAATCGAACAAATCCTCAGTTGGTACACGCAAATCAACCCCCTTTCCGAGAAGGAAAAGGATATACTCTATACCGACCTGACATATCCACATTGGTTTTTCGGGCTGGTGAAAAATCTGTTTCAAAAGGGTAAATCCCTGAGGCCTTCTGAAATAGAAAAGATTGCAAGATTTGAGCTTTCAAAGGAAGAAGCTCTGGCAGTTTTGCTAAAAAGGAGTGAGTAGCTTGAAAATAGCCCTAATTTGTACTGAAAAGCTTCCTATGCCGCCGATTGCCGGTGGTGCAATTCAATTATATATAGACGGTATCCTTCCCTATTTATCGAGGCAGCATGACATTACAGTTTACAGCATTCAACACCCCACGCTGCCTGAGCAGGAAACCAGAGGCAATGTCAAATATATCAGAGTAGCTGGCAATGTGGACACTGCCTATGTAAGAAACCTGAAGGCAGTATTGAAGCCGGAATTTGACCTAATCCATGTATTTAATCGTCCCCGATATCTGCTAGCGCTTTCGGAGGGACTCCCCGATTCTAAATTCAGTTTGAGCCTTCATAACGAAATGTTACATGTTGGAAAAATATCAAATGAGCTTGCTTCGAGATGTATTGAAAGGTCAGAATTCATCAACACTGTAAGCCAGTATATCGCAGACACGGTTGTAGGAAGATTTCCTGCCGCTGAGGGAAAAATGCGTTTGGTCTATTCCGGCGTTGACACGCTGAAATATCATCCCGGCTGGACACAGGAGGGTGCCCGGCTCAAACAGACAATGAAGGAAAGATACGGGCTGGAGGACTATAGGGTTGTACTTTATGTGGGCAGACTGAGCATAAAAAAGGGCGTCCATGTTCTGCTGAGAGCAATGGACAACGTGATGAAAAGTCACAAGAATACCGCTCTTTTCATTGTAGGAAGCAAGTGGTATGGAAAGAACGATGTAGATGAATATACCAAGCTAATCAGCAGCTATGCGGAGAATTTGCCCGGACCTGTTATCTTTACCGGCTTCATCCCTCCTGCGGATATCCCTGCTTACTACAGTATTGGTGATTTGTTTATTTGCGCATCTCAATGGAGCGAGCCCCTGGCCAGAGTCCACTATGAGGCCATGGCGGCAGGACTGCCGATTATAACGACCAACAGGGGCGGTAATGCAGAAGTGATTGCTGGGTACGGCAACGGCATTGTAATCGATGAGTATGATAGCTCTGATGTAATGGCTCAGCAAATCTGTAATCTGCTGGACAATCCGAACAAATCCCTTGATATGGGCGCTGCAGGCAGAAAAATGGCTGATGAGAGATTTAGCTGGGAGAGAGTCGCCGAGGAAATATTTCCTGCAGCATATGTGCCGGAAGAAAGGGACAAAATGCCTCCCGAGAAGCTCCGTACACAGGGCCCAAAAAAATCATTTGACATGGCACAGGCCAAGCTGGCTCCCGAAATACGTGTCTCAGCTTCGACTAAGAAGCTCCGGCGTCAAGCCGGCAAAAGCAAGCTGAAACCGAAGACTAAGCCCAAGCCAAGCATCTCAATCATAGGCACAGGCTATGTTGGCCTTGTGACAGGAGCCTGTCTGGCATCAATGGGCATGAATGTATATTGCTGCGACCGGGATATGGAAAAAATCAATGGCTTAAGAAGAGGCATAATACCAATTTTCGAACCCTCCCTCGACGATATCATAGATGAATGTGTGAAGAAACGCAAGTGCCTCCACTTCACAAGCGACATTAAAGCCGCTGTGAATCGCTCGGATATCATCTTCATCACCGTCAACACTCCAACCCTCGAGGACAATACCTGCGATGTCAGTCATGTATTAGAAGCAGCACGTGAAATCGCTCAAAATATGAGCTGCTACAAAGTCATCGTTAATAAAAGCACTGTGCCTGTAGGCACCGGTATGAGGGTAAAAAATGAAATCACAGAAATTTTGAAGGAGCGAAATGAGAAGCTTGACTTTGACCTGGTCTCCAATCCGGAGTTTCTAAGAGAAGGGTCAAGCGTAGGGGATTTCATAAACCCCGATAGAATTATCATCGGTGCACAAAATGACCGGGCAGCAAATATTGTAAAGGAAATCTATCGCAGCCAGATTGATTCTAATATCCCTGTGCTTGTAACAAGTATTGAGGCGGCTGAGATGATAAAATATGCATCAAACTGCTTTCTTGCTACGAAAATTAGCTTCATTAATGAAGTCGCCAATATATGTGAGCTTTGCGGCATTGACATCAGCACAGTTACTAAGGGAATGGGGTTGGACAAGAGGATTGGACTACAGTATCTGAACCCCGGTCCAGGCTTTGGCGGCAGCTGCTTCCCGAAGGATGTCCGCGCCCTGACCGGTTTGAGCAGAGGTCTCGGCTATGAGCCCCTGCTTCTGGATGGTGTGCTTGAAGTGAACAATCGCCAGAAAAAAAGGATGATAGGAAAAATAGAAGCTGCTCTCGATGGTTTGGAGGGGCGCAGAATAGCTGTGTTGGGGCTTGCATTTAAGCCCGGAACCGATGACATTCGCGAATCCCCCTCACTGACAGTCCTGACATCGCTTCTAGAAAAAAAGGCTGCTGTAGCAGTCTATGATCCACAAGCCATGGGGAACATGAAAAAAAGTTATCCTGATTTAAGTCTGGAATACTTTACTGATGTGTACTCTGCCTGTGCTCAAAGCGATTGCATTGTACTAGCAACCGAATGGGAAGAGTTTTCCTGTCTGGACTTCAACGCTCTAAAAGGCATTGTAAGAAAACCGGTTTTTTTGGACTTGCGCAATGTTTACGACCCGGATTATGTGAGAAGCTTTGGCTTTTACTATGAAGGAGTTGGTAAAAAATGAAGAGCAATATATTAGTAACCGGCAGTGCAGGCTTCATTGGCTCACACTTGTGTGAAAGGCTGCTGCAGTTGGGCTATAATGTGATAGGTCTGGATAACTTCCGGGATAACTACGATCCCTTAATTAAAAGAGAAAATGTGCACAGCGCACTTGAGCACCCAAGCTACAAACTTGTGGAGGGTAACATACTCGACGCCGACCTGGTCGACCGACTTATGAAGCAGCATAATATCGATATCCTTGTGCATCTTGCAGCTCTTGCGGGTGTAAGGAATTCCATCCTGACGCCCCTTGATTATGTGGACACAGATATTAAGGGTACTGTCATTATGCTGGAGGCTTGCAGAAAATATGGGGTTAGCAAGTTCATTTTTGCATCCTCATCTTCCGTCTACGGCAACGGCACGGTTCCCTTTAGGGAGAGCAACAATCTCATCTGCCAGGCCTCACCCTATGCCGCCGCCAAATACTCCGGGGAGCTATTGTGTAAGACCTGGCATCAGCTTTATAGTATACCGACAGTCTGTCTGAGGTTTTTTACCGTATACGGCCCCAGGCAGCGACCTGACATGGCAATTCACATCTTTACAAAGGCCATCTCACGAGGGCTTGAAGTCGGCATTTACGGCGACGGAAGCAGCTCCAGGGACTACACCTATATTGATGATGTGGTAGATGGAATCGTCGCATCCATAGACTGCAAATGTGCTTTTGAGCTTTTGAATATTGGAAACTCAAATGCCGTCGATGTTTTGACCCTTGTAAGGATAATTGAAAGCAAGCTTCAAAGGCAGGCACATCTCCGGTTTTTACCTCAGCAGCCCGGTGATGTTCCCAAAACATTGGCAAATATCAGCAAAGCGGCAAACCTATTGGGATACAGCCCCAAGGTAAAGCTGGAGGATGGGATTGAGCGCTTCATCAGCTGGTATCGTCTGAAAAACTAATCCTTTCACTTCGCTGCCCCTCATCAATGCATCCCAGGCAGCGCGCCCCTCTCGATTCCGGCCGGATATGGTGAACTCTGGCTGCAAAAAAGGAGTGTGAACAGTCTGACTTAAGACTGTTCATACTCCTTAATCAATACCACGCAATCGCAGCGCATCTGCCTGGTATCATCTGCGCCTTTTCGCAATTGCCTCATTGACTTCGGATTTAAAATCATCCCACTCTCCCGGTTGGGAAGACCCTATAGAAGCATCCTTTTTGTCCTTAACAAGCTCGTTGAAGAAGGTCTCATAGCTCTTGGCGGCTCTTTCAAAGCATCTGTAAGCCATGTTCATGTCCCACTTAATTACATCCATTACCACTAGATCACATCCTAACACAAGATTTATTTACATAATCAGTATATTATAATGCTCCATAAATGTTGCATCCCCCACCATACACAAAAACTTCACTTGCGTGTCGCCTTAACTCCCTCGGGAGTATCCTCAAGCTGTATTCCCATGCCGTTCAGCTTATCCCGGATCTCATCGGCCAGCTTCCAGTTTTTATCCTTGCGCGCCTGCTGCCTAATATTCACAAGCTCCTCTATCTCAGGGCTGAGCTCCGACGCCTCATCCTCATGCTTCTGAGCTATGTTTGCAAAGTCCAATCCTAAAACATTATCCATTTTTAAGAGCAGCCCATAAATATCTTGAGACTTGGTCCCGTGCTTCACAGCATTCCAAGCCACTCCCAATGCCTTTGGGATGTTCAGGTCATCATTAACCGCGTCTTTAAAATCCTCTTCAAACCTTTTAAGTAAGCCAGCCTCCAGCTCTATCCCCTCGGGTGCCTTCCTATGAGCCAGCACTCCCTCAAATAGCCTGTCTAAAGCCACCTGTGCAGCCTTTATTCCCTCCCAGGTAAAGTTGAGCTTGCTCCTGTAGTTTGCATTCAGGCACATATATCTAAATGCCAGAGGGCTATAGCCCTCCTTCTTAATGTCAGCTATCGTGTAAGCGTTGCCAAGGCTCTTGGACATTTTGCCGTTGTCGATAAGCAGAAATTCTCCATGAAGCCAGTAATGGACCGCAGGCTTGCCAAGAAGCGCCTCGCTCTGCGCTATTTCATTTTCATGATGTACAGGAATGTGATCCACACCACCTGTGTGAATGTCAAATACATCTCCCAGGTATTTTCTGCTCATGGCGGAGCACTCTATATGCCAGCCTGGATATCCCATGCCCCAGGGGCTAGGCCACTGCATGATATGCTCTTTGGGTGCCTTCTTCCAAAGTGCAAAGTCGGCAGGATGCCTTTTTTCCTCATTCACGTCCACCCTGGCGCCTGCAATTTGCCCCTCCAGATCCAGCCTGGATAACTTTCCGTAGCCCTCGAACTTCATTATGTCAAAATAGATGCCATCGCTGGTTTCGTATGCAAAGCCCTTCTCAGCCAGCTCCTCCACAAACTGCAGCATCTCATCGATATGCTCTGTCGCCTTTGGAATATACTCCGGCTTTTCTATATTCAGCTCGGCAATATCCTTCATAAAGACACCAGTATAGTACTCTGCGATCTCCAAGGGAGATTTTTGTGTCTGTTTGGCGGTCTTAACCATCTTGTCTTCACCCTCATCGGCATCCGATACCAGGTGGCCGACATCGGTTATATTCATAACGTGCTTAAGATTATAGCCGTTATATTTGAGGGCACGTCTCAATATGTCCATGAACACGTAGGATCTCATGTTACCGATATGCGCATACTGATATACGGTGGGCCCACAGGAATAAATGCTTGCAACTCCTTCCTGTATCGGCTTGAATTCTTCCTTTTGTCTGGATAATGTATTATACAGTTTCATTCCCTTTCCCTCCACATTTATTCATTTTTGCAATCGTGTCCGCATCCTCCAATGCATCATCCGGCCTGGCTCTGCGCAGCATTTCCTCCATACGCTCCATACGCACCTGAAGCTTACACAGCTCTTGGGAGAAAGGATCCGCCACATGTATATGATCTAGCTCTACAGACGGTGCCAGCTTCCTGCCCGCCTGTTTCACAGCTCGCGCCTTCGTCCCTGTTACTGTGGTATCGGCATCAACATTACTGAGCACAATTGAGCCTGCCCCGATCATGGCATTGTCGCCGACAGTGATGGGTCCAAGCAGGTTTGCGCCTGCTCCTATGAGGACATTATTCCCAATCGTAGGATGCCTTTTACCCTTTTCCTTTCCGGTCCCCCCCAGAGTCACCCCGTGGTAAATAGTACAATTGTCGCCGATTTCTGCTGTTTCACCAATAACTATACCCATGCCGTGATCCATAAAAAGGCCACGACCAATCTTTGCTCCGGGATGTATCTCAATGCTCGTAATGAATCGAGAAAACTGGGATGTAGCACGGGCAAGAAAAAACAGCTTCCTTTTGAAAAACCAATGGGCAATACGATGGTAAATCAGAGCATGAAAGCCGGGATATAAAAGGAATACCTCCAACGTACTTTTAGCGGCCGGGTCCTTTGCTGCTATGGATCTGGCATCGCTCAACAATCCTTTAAACATAATATTGCCTCGTTTCATTATTATTCTAGCTTGGTGGCAGTACCGTGTATTTCTGCTTTGCTTCCAAGCACTTACTGTAGTGCCTCCATAAACGGCACTGCCGTTACCTATGCTTGCAGCAAATAAAAAACTTCGCCCTCTAATATAGAGGCGAAGTATTCCGCGGTTCCACTCTAGTTCGGCAGAACGATTTCAAAAATCTGCCAATCTTATCCGCATAACGGCGCGTTCCCGGGAAACCCTACTTGGTTCAGGCTTCCGACTCACATGGGGCACTTCATCCGATAAAAATCTCGGGCTCTTAATCCCTTCGATTACCAACGCCGCTTCCAGCCGGTGGCGGCATCTCTCTGTGGCTTTTATTCGAATTACTTTCCCAGGTCATCATCTTTGAAATATTTTTCTTCTTATATCTACAGTTTATTCATTTTATCAAATATTAGTTAAAAAGTAAACAAATTCGATAGTCAAGTTTGTATAATCCTATCGTCATGAATAAATAATAGTATCGACGACAGTTTGTATCTTCATAATATCCTTTGAAAGGAAGTGATATGGTTGGCTGAAAATGTCGAGAGATCACAACATTTCAGTTTTGGACAGTTCATAATAAGATGGTTGGTCGGGGCAGTTGTATTGGCTGTAACGGCCTTTCTCACACCTGGTTTCACAATATCAGGTGTCTGGCCATTGATTGTTGCCGCCGCTGTAATCGCTATCATCGATTACCTTGTACAAAAGGTTCTTGGAGTAGACGCGACGCCCTTTGGCAGAGGGATAACAGGCTTTATCGTCGCTGCAATAATTATTTATGTCGTCAAGTTTATTGTACCGGGATATGATGTAACACTGGTTGGAGCAGTACTGGGCGCTCTTGTGTATGGCATCATCAACCTTTTGATACCCGGAAAAACTATGTAATCGAACTGGTGTGGGCACCGTAAACATCGGATTTGCTTCGCAGACACAAGAGATAAAGGGATGGCTCAAGCCATCCCTTTATGTACAAATCTTGTTACTACAGGTCATCCTTTGTCAATGCCCTATCATCTTCGAGCGCCCCCGGGAAATCTGCCTTTTGAGGCGGGAAGAATTCATCGATTGGGAAATCAATTGTGTCAAACAAGTCGCATGGGTTTTCCTCCGTTGCTGCAACACACTGCTTGTTTGGAATGCAGAAGTCAAATGCAGGTATCAATAGCTGAACAAATCTGGCAAGCTTTATAATCGAGAAAAGCCCAACCGTCGCCACTGCCTGCCTTCTGATGTTAAGCTCTCTTGTGTTGTCTACGGCAAGATCTGTTTCATCAAAATCGAAGTCTTCAATTAAGTCACTGACAACCTTGGGAAGGTTTCTCGCACAGCCGTCATCGCAGGAGCTTTCCAGCACATCAACAAGCTTTGCACCCAGTGTAATCGGTTCTGCGACCTCGATCTTGGAAATAGGTAAATTATCCTGTTGAAGAGCTGAGCCGCCCTGATTATCCAACCCTTTTTCTACAAAATGTGATTTGAATATCTTTACATTGCCTTCTGAGCCGAAAAGAATGACCTTTTTGTCAAAGAGTACGATACCAGGCACTGTGATAATCTTTATTCCGCCACCAAGACCTGGTACAAAGAAGTCTAGTGTGACCTTGATGAAAAATTTCACATCAACGGTGTAGAAGCCTCTCTTGAAGGGCACCTCCTCAACGTCCGAGAATACCTTCACTACTTCGGCCCGCCTTGCTTTTACGTTAATCGCATGACAAATGAGCCAATTAGCCTGCTGCGGATTCTTAAAAAACACTCTGGCATCTTCAATGCAGTCCTTTTCTTTACATGAATCATAGATTTTTTCAACCTGTATACAAACTGCTTCTCTTATCCTGCAAAGGTCTCGTTCACTTATTAGACCCGGAAGTACTTTATCATGACTACATCCCATATCTCAATCTCCCTTCATTAAAATCAATATTTGATTTCCCTCTCATTTTCATAATATGTTGCACCTTGCTTTTTGTGATATTTCTTACAACAATTTCAATGAGCGTCTTAGGAGCATTTGATAAATCATTCGTAGATTGAGCAATAAATGAAATCACCTCCGTCATATATATAAGTAGAAGGGTTAAGAATTAGAGAGGCTAATATGTTTAATTTTCATAACAGGCAGTTCATTTTCAGGCAGACCACCGGCGAGCTATGGAACTTCTTTTGTGATTCCGGGCAAAACATATGTTACAACACACTAACAAACACCGGCGTCTGGAGTAATGTATTTGTACTTCACAAAAATGTGTACCGGCATTTTTATGCCGAGATAGACCAGGATGATGTGTATCACATTCTGTTTCAGGATATTAAAGGAAATATCAATTATTCCAGACTGGACGGCCAATCGACAAAGACCATTTCGGTCCTTAATAGCAGGACACCCTCCGCCTATGATAAGCAGCTATACCTTGCCCCCCTTAGTGGCAGTCTCTACTTTTTTTATGTCCTGCAACATGATAACTCATTTATGTTGGCCTACCAGATTCTCGATGATCTCCGGATGAGTACGCCTAAGGTAGTGGATTACGTCTCTGGAAGCAGCCAGCCCTGCTCAATTGTGTATGACCGGGGACAGAATATTTATGCTTTTTACCAATCCTATGATGGCAAGTATCTCCAAATCGGCTATAAAAAGCTCAATGCAGCGCAGAAGCATTGGAGTGATTTCATCCCTGTGACTAAATACGCAGGTAACTGCGAGTATCCGCACGCCCTTGTTGACAGCAGCGGTGTGATACATTTGTGTTATCAGAGGCGGACGCCCAGGCTTTTTGAAATGGTATATCAGCAGAAGGCTCCTGACAGGAATCTTTGGTCCGCCGAAACAGTAATACACTCCTCGGTTCATTCCTTTGAAAATGCCTCCATACTACAAGTTCAGGATAATATAATAGTCTACTGGGTTCGCGAAAACATTGTTTATTATAATAGCGGCGCACAAGACGGCAGTAACTGGGGCAAGGCATCCCGCTATGGCAACCAGCCCGGCAGCCAGCTGCTTTGCCTGTGCTACAAATCCAACAGCCCCCGCGATCGCATCAAAGGGGACGCTTCTCTCGTCGGGGACGGTTCTCTCCGGGGGGACGGTTCTCTCCGGGGGGACGGTTCTTCACTTTCGCCGGGAGTATACCCGGGAAGTCTCTCAAACGGCCTGAGACTGCTCTTCTTATCAGGGGACGGTTCTCTTCGTGGGGGCGCTTCTTCACTTTTTTCAGTCAATAGTTCAAATGCGAACATCCCCGAGCGAAATCTTAACCGTTTTGTAGCCGACACTCTCCTCCAGCTACAGGGTAGTGTCGAGGAAATAAGAGAAGGGTGGACTGAAGCTAGAAGAGAAATGTCCCAGCTTACCAACGCATATTTGGAACTAAAAAAAGAAATTGATAAATATTCGATACAATTAGGCATGGTCAAAAATCAACTAGATCAAAACAAAAGGCAGCTCAATCAAGATAAAAGACTCACAAGAGGCCGGGAAATAATCATGTGCAAGGAAGAAGCCAAGCAAAAGTTGGTCTCGCAAAAAGAAAGCCTCCCACATGATAGTATAAATGAAAACACCACAAGTGAAGACTCAATAAAAGAGGATACTATAAAGGAAGACGTTATAAATGAAGACACCAAAGCAGAGGACACCATAAAGGAAGACACTATAAATGAAGACACCAAAGCAGAGGACATCATAGTAGAGGACATCATTAAAGAAACTCCTAAAGAAGAGAACCCACCACCAGGATCTACCCTCGATCCAGAAAAGCTGCAGGAGTGGGAGAATTGGGAGGAGCCTAAACAGTGGCAGGGAGCCGAGGAGTAATTGCCCTGTTTTAAGCGTCAGTAGAACCCAGTGAAATGTAGGCCTTCGCGCAAATTACCATAGAAAAAAGGATGATCGAATAAGATCACCCTTACATTTAAAACCCGAAAAGCCGTTCCCCCATATTTTGACACCTAGCCCAATGCCAGGTGGGTGTCCTGCCGACAAATTCAATCTTCCACCGCCGATACATATGGTTACCCATATGCCGGAATTAGCTTGTGGCCTGATATCTACTATCAAACGCCGGACTCCCGTTTCTCAAATGTAGGTTCAAAATAATAGGTTTATCCGAGCATTTCAGGTTGCAAACTCTTTATTTATCAAAACTCAATTACTTATTTCCCGCGGTACAAACTTACTGTTTCGCTTGCTGTAGCTTCATTATAGCACCTTGGCGCCAGTTTAACAACAAACCTCAAAAGCAATTAAGCCCACAGAACGTTGAATTTTTCATTCTGCCTCCTATTATCTACGTCATTCTAATAAATCGCTCCCATAGCAAGTAATCTTGTAGCTACTATTATAATATTTTTACATATTTGTATTTCATTACTTCCCGCTCTACTTTGTAGATCTCCCTGATTGTGATATTGTTCATATGGGCCTGCTGCAGCACAAGCTCCTTGTAGGCTAGTGGGAATCTTAGACAATAGCTGCATCCGCCTTTTGAAATCTGGCAGGGGGTCGACGTCACTTCAAAAACATAGCCTTTCCTCTCAAGTATGCTGCAAAGCTTCAATGCATAATTTCCCGAATCCATTATCGCGATGCAATCCATATATCTCACACTCCAAACATCAGAACATAATAGCTTACATCTATATGTTATTGAAGGAGTACACATAATGTGACGTTGAACAATAATTATTGAGTATTTTGCATTGCAAAGCCTCTTATAATCTTATAGTCCCATGCATCAACTACTAGGTACCAATTTTATGCTCCCTTGCATAATAGAACAAGTATTGCTGTGCCGCCCCCGCATATTCGCCAAAGTTTTCTGCTGCAAACTGCTGTATTTGCTTGAAGCTGGCCTCTGTCTTAAAATATAGCTCCTCCATGACCCGCTTGACCCAAACATCCGTTGGGAAAACATCGCGTTTAATTCCGCTGTAGAGCAAAACGCAGTCCGCTACCTTGTTGCCGACGCCCTTGAACCTCAAAAGATCATTTCTGGCTTCCTCAGTAGTCATTTTGGTAAGCCCCGTAAGGTCATATCCACTCTCATCAACCGCCCTTGCAGTGTCATATATGTACCCACACCTATAGCCCGCTCTACACTCCTGAATCTGCTCAAGGCAGCAGGCTGAAAGAGCTTGTGCATGCGGAAAGCTGAAATATTCTTTGCCAAAGGCCTCAAAGCCATCACCGAAAAGCCTTGATATCTCGCCTACTATTTTCATAATGCGGGGTATCCTATTGTTTGAGGACAGTATAAATGAAATCAGGGTTTCCCAGGGCTCCTGCCTTAGCAGGCGGATTCCCTTGCCAAACTCCACAGCCTTTTCCATGGTGCTATCTATGGATACCGCCTTTTTGATAATGCCATAATCAGTTCCGAGATCAAAGTAGTCAAACCAAATCTGCTTAAAATCATCCAGTGTAACATTTTTTAGAATTAGCCTGTCCGGCGTGTATTTCACATTAGCTGCTTTCCCCCGAACCACACCTGTATAGCTGCCATCATGCTCCTTGTACCATCTGAAGCATTGTCCGCATTCAAAAATGTGGGTCGTGTTAAAATCCCTGACTCCCGACACTGTTACACAGCCTTCTGTAGGATTGTCCACAGACGCTTCTTCATAATGTACCTCATAGTCTCTATATAAAATGCTAACCACCTCACAAATTTACGATCATGGCAGCGGTAGTGCTGCTGATCCCGCTCCTGTTTCCAAGGCCTACAAAGCGGCGATGCGCAATTATATCATGAATTAATGCGAATTCATGATATAATACATATACATTGTACCACAGTTAAGGAGGAGCCCATGAAAGAAAAGATTTACACAATCCCTGTAACTGAAGCGTTTGGACAAGACTGTGAATGTCCATTATGCCTTCTCCATAGTAAGCTTGAAAATGACTATACCGATTATTATCTTGGTCCTGCGCTAATGGAGCCGGATAGCAGAATAGACACCAATAAAAAGGGCTTTTGCCGCAGACATTTTGAGCTGCTCTACAACAGGCAGGAGAATCGACTGGGCTTGGCTCTTGAGACACACACCCATTTGAATGAGAAGCTTTCACAGATTAAGGAGATTAGCAGGGACATCATCAAAGCAACAAACATTAGAAGAAATTCTGACTCGGTTCTCAGCTCCCTGACCGGCCGATTTGGCAAAGAGAAGAAGTCCGCTTCCTCTCCACACACTAAGCTGCTTAAGCTGTTGATTGATATGGAAAACAGCTGCACCATATGCGGCCGTCTGGAGCATACGATGGACAGATATCTGGATGTCATCATGTACCTTTGGTCGAAGGAGGCAGATTTCCGCAAACTCTTCTCAGAGAAGAAAGGTTTTTGTCTAGTTCATTTAAGAATGCTCATTGAAGCATCACAAAAATATCTGAAAGCCGCTGAGAGCGAAAGGTTCCTGAGTCAGCTCATGGAGCAGCAGATTGAAAACCTGGATAGAATTGAGAAGGAATTGGATTGGTTCACGAAAAAATTCGATTACCGAAACAATGATGCTCCCTGGGGCAATTCCAAGGATGCATTGCCTCGCAGCATACAGAAGCTAAAGGGCTATTCCGACTTGAAATAATGGCAGCAAGAAGTCAGCCGCCAAGCGTTTGTTAACCTAACCTATACCCGGATATATGAATTCCCGTCCAACGGTATCAGCACCTGAAGCGGCGGTGTCCCTCCTATCAGACCAACTGCATAAATTGTGTAGAATCGACCCTCTGCGAGACTTATGTTGGGCACATACAAGAGCCTTGCTCCTGTGACACTCTGCAGTAGATTAAATATGCGCGTCCCTGCTGTTATCGGCCTGTAGTTTGTAGCCATACCAAAAGTAACATCCTCAAATAGCCTCGTTCCGTCAGAGAGGACTAAATCCATATCCGGGCTATTGGGCACCAGATTAGCAAAGCGCAGATATAGCTGGCCCGGCGCAATTTGTATTACAGTCTCAAAGAAAGTCTTTATTGTGATATTTGGAGCTAAGCCAATAATAACTGCCGTATTAATTGACTGCCCCGGGAGCTCAAAAACAGTATTCAGCAATTCCGGAGCTGTAGTTCCTGCTGCAAATATCTGCACAATATATCTGCCAGGTACCATTTGAAGATACTCCGTGAATCCGCCATAGGATAAGCCATAGGCAATAGGGCTGCCGTTTGCATACACATCCACCGTCTGCATATTTGGCGATGCATGAAGCAAACGCATGTAGGAAAATTGCTGTCGCATATCGTGTCCAGCCATATATGGACATGGCCGCCGCATCACATTATTCCTGTATTGAAAGCCCTTGTAGCAATTCATTCTGATTTCTCCTTTCACCATGACACAGGGGGACGTTTCTGTTGTGTCGTCCCTCCACAAAAAATACCATGGAGCAACACTCCATGGTATCATTATATTTATGGTTCGGTGAAAGGTACCTTATTTATTTTGCAAGCTTATAAATATTCACAATATCTTCCTTCTTCAGCTCCCGGAAGCTACCAAACGAATCTTCCTCCACGGCATCTATGGCCTTCTGAGCCATTTCCTCAAATCGGTCATCTGTTATCCCGGCTTCGCTTAAGCGAACCGGAAGCCCGATGCTCCTGAAGAAGTCCTCCATCCTTGCAATCCCTTCTAGTACCGTCTTTTCCGGGTTCGCAAAATCCTGCTCCACCTTCCAGACCCTCACGGCAAATTGAACGAAGCGGTCCACATTTGTCTTGTAGACGTATTTCATCCATGCTGGGAATACAATCGCAAGTCCTGCTCCATGGGCGATATCATATATGCCGCTTAGCTCATGCTCAATTTTATGTGATGACCAGTCCTCCTGCCTGCCGGTACCAAGCAAACCGTTATGTGCAATGGTCCCAGCCCACATGACCTCTGCAAATGCATCGTAATCATTAAGGTCTTCTAAAACACGCGGTATATTATTAATCACCGTTAATAATGTTGCTTCGCTTAGTCTGTCGGTCAACTCGACATTAGGCGTATTGGTAAAGTATCTTTCCATAATATGCGCCATTATGTCCGCTGCGCCGCATGCTACCTGGTATGGAGGGAGTGTCGAGCACAATTCGGGGTTCAATATTGAAAACTGCGGTTTAATGAAATCATATCCGATGTCTCTCTTTAGCTGACCTTCCTCTTTTGTGACCACAGAAGAGCCGCTGCTCTCGCTCCCTGCTGCGGGAATGGTCAGTATTGTGCCTATGGGAAGAGCCTTTTCAGTGCTGCCCTTTCGAGTGTATAGATCCCAGACATCGCCATCATATAGTACTCCCACGGCGATTCCCTTTGCCGAATCAATTACGCTGCCACCACCGACAGCAAGTATAAAATCAATATCATTCTTCCTGCATAAATCGATACCTTCATAAATGAGGCTAAGCCTTGGGTTGGGCTTTACTCCGCCAAGCTCTATATATTCAACTCCCGCTTCCTTCAGGGAATTAACGACCTTATCATATAGCCCTGATTTCTTGATGCTGCCTCCGCCATAGTGTAACAGCACCTTTTTCGAGTATTTACTTACCTCTGACCCAACAGTGCTTTCATTACCCTTGCCAAATATGATCTTTGTTGTGTTTTGGAATGTAAAATTATTCATGTGTAACCTCCTAAATTATATGCTTCCACATAATAGGTTACCCATTCGCCAGCCGAGACAAACGACTATTTTTCAATAATAAGACTTTTCACCGTAACATTAACCTGCTTAATATTGAGCGCGGTCAGCCTTTGCACTTCCTCACTAACCCTGCGCTGGATTTCCTGGATAAGTCTGCGGATATTGTAGCCATATACTAACACCAGCTCCATCTCCATAGTAATACCCTCATCATGGTTTTCAGCACGAAACCTCGAAATCTTACCTACTCCCTCCATATTGGTTACAACAAATTCCACAATCTGATAAACTGTATAATCAGATATGGTATAGCTGCCAAGATAGCTGAAGGTCGGTCTTACAACAGATTTCTCGCCGTCCAGCTGGTAATTAACCTTCCCTTTACGCCTGAATATTTGAAGCGGATCAAGAAAATAGCCGGAGAAGTCTTTCTTTATCTCGAAGGTAGGAACGGGGATAACATGCTTGCCTTGCTCCCGCCTGGTGGCAACAGCCTGCTTAATTTCAAATTCATCCGCCACGTCCTCGATACGAATAATCTCACTTATTTCAGGTAGCTGCAGCCTTTGGGCAATTCGTTCCACCATACCTTCGGAGGTCCCAAGTATCATTATGGCGCCGGGTTTATTTACTCGGATAGCCTCCATCAGCTCATTGGCATGCTCATCATTGGTAAATAGTGCATGCTTAATAGAGGCAATCCTGGTCTTTTCCTTCTTGGCTGACGTGCCCGCAAGGACCTGGTTTACCCTAATAAAGAGTCCATCATCTATGATATAATCTATCCCTCTTTCTCTGGCCACCCACGATGCCCTATGGCTCTTTCCGGTACCGCTTGCTCCGACAAAACCGATTGTTTTCAATCAGTCAACCTCCCGACAGTTCATATTATCTGTAAGATAAAGCTTACGCCACTTCTCTATAACTATGCTAGAGAAATTATCTATATCTTATCAAAATGGAAATGATTTTGTCCATAGAAGGGAAAAAGAGAGTCATTGACTCTCTTTTCTTTTCCCGGATTCTCTTCATTTGTACACTGAAAGATTGTCGCTTGTTTCTTAAATATTTTATCTTTAGTAAAAAATCTAAAACTTTTAATGTCCAAGAATAACTATATTATGTACATGCGCAACATATTTTATACAGCATGTTGTGCTACAAGTCTATTTTACCATGACATAACAGCTTGTCAATATAAATATTAAATAATTATGTTGAAATTGCCGATATGTTGGCTTTATTTGTAGATATTTATCTGCAAGCATATTTTTGTCCCGTCACTTCTTCGTCTCACTTTTAAGCATTTTTGCAGAGCACACCTCGCAACCGTGGCATATTACTACGCGCCCTATAAAAATGCTCTTAATAGTTTCAATCAGCTCTTTATTCCTAAACCTTCCTGTGCCATGAAGAATAATTTTTTTCGGCGCAAAGGTTATCAGCGAGCTTACCAGCAAGTCATCATAATTAATTTCTGTCGAAATCTCGTTCACATACTCCCGGACACATTCATTAGTTATTTCCCTCCTCGTCCCGTCGAGCAGCACATACCTGCTGTCAAAATTGACAACCACGTGAACCGTATCAATCTTAGGCTCCTGAATATCGACAAAATAGCGCAATAATCTAATAAATTCCTTATACTCACGATCGGTTAGGAAATCATCCACGGCCTTGTCAACTACATCCTCAAGATCCTTCATATATTCCTTAAGCCTGAAATTAACAAAGCCATCCAGGATAATGCTATTGGAATTTTCGAAGTAGTCCATCAGCCGTTTAATGATAATGCTTCTTCTCTTGATGTGAAAAAGACTGTTTATAAAGGTCTTGTCTTCATTTTTGATAATTTTGAGAGCCCGGGAAAGTATTTCTCTCCTCTCCGCCCCATTGAAATAGCAGAAGTTTCCACTGATAATCCTGGTCAGCAGGCGTTCCTCATACTGCTTCATAATATAGTCGGCCAATGCATTAGAAATATATGTTATCAGCACCTTGTATGATTCCAGAGATTTTTCACGATAAATCCTGCCTTCATTCAATGTGCAAATTATTGAGGTCAACCCATCGGAATTGATTTCATTGATGGAGTAATTAATCTTCTTGTCTTTAAGCTGTCGGAGCTCCTTTTCTATATACTGCATGACTTCAACAGCGCTTCCGTTTACTCCGATGCAAAGAAACTGCATCAAGCTTCACATCCTTTCAGGTGCTAGTATATGTCTTATAAAAATGTTGTATACAACACGGAATATATGCCCATTTGCTGCGTCGATTAATCTTATATAGTATATGTAGAAAAGGATAGTTAGTTACAGCGTTAGGTCGCCGTATTTATTGACATCAAAGGAATAATTGATCCCACATCAGTAACAAAATCGTCAGAAAGCTCTATGACTCTGATTTGTCTTTTTGAAAGAAATGAAACAATAGCCTGGCTGTCGTCCAGCTTCTCCAAAGAGCCGTTCACAACGCATATGGATTTTGAAATCAGTCCGCAGGCACCGCCAATAAATCCATAGTTTAATCCAGGCAGTCGAATCGAGCTGCCACATTTTGCCAAAAGCACATCCAGCCCTACTTTTTGCGCGGCTTTTGCGATTCCTGCATCCGTAGTAATCAAGGATTGCTCATCAACCGTCAAAACAGAACACTTTGAGTAGCCCTGCTCCACATGGACTGGCTCAATCCCCCGCCGATTCAGCAGCTCCGTCAGCAGCCTATCGGTATGCTTTAGATTGTGAAAGTAGTATTTCCCAACTCTGGCTACATTATATGCAACATCATCCGGATATCTGGCACAAAGCCTCTTTTCTCCACGCAAAAGCTTGAACCCGTTTAATCTAAGCATGTCAAGTAGGCCTTCATCGGTCTCGGGGGCATACACAATGATATCTGCACCCACATGATGAAGCAACATGTCCGGATGGCTGGATACAGCATCGTATAAAAACGAATGCGGAGGCATCAGGAGAGTCTTCACCCCGAGCCCTTCCAATCTTTCTACCGAGCTATCTCCAATACAGCTTCCTGCCACAGCCAGTCCAACAGGTTTATCAGGTAAATTGGGATTTGATACAAAATCCATAGTTCGAACCTCTATCAACACTTTACACTTGGAAATTTACAGTGTCAATAAGTAATGGTTGTGACACAAAAGCCTCATGTTATACATAATATACAAAGTAAACCCGCTGATCTCAATACTAATAAACATCACGATTAGGAAGCAGGAGCATCGCCATTGATATTACTACTAACTGACATCTGCCGCGGTTGATGTCGGTTATTTAAATAAAAGGTCGTCAGTGTACAGCTGTCGGCCTTTTTGTTATAGCTCTTTGCTCAGTATGTCCCGACAAAGAACCTTTTAGATACAATTCATGGCAGTATTTTTTGTTGCTTATTTGGCAAAATAATATATTAAGGAGGGACATTTATGACAACAATCAACTGCTCCTCAAAATGCAAGCACCAGCAGGATGGTAAGTGCATGCTGCAGAATGCCGTTTCCGAAACCCTATCCGCCGAAACCGACTGCACTTATTTTGAAAAAAGGCCTTACAAAGGATCTTCTGCTTTAAACTTCAAAAAGCAAAGCGAATGATTCAAAAGTTAGCGGTAATAATAATATCAATAAATAGAAAAGGAGTTGTTTCAATGAATAGAACAGCAATTGATAGGCTTGCACTTGTACTTGTAATCATCGGAGCTATAAACTGGCTCCTTGTAGGTATCGCCAAT
Source organism: Clostridiaceae bacterium (assembly GCA_012730015.1). Lineage (GTDB taxonomy): Bacteria > Bacillota > Clostridia > Acetivibrionales > DTU013 > JAAYBT01. The sequence goes on along the minus strand of JAAYBT010000019.1, from coordinate 6,520 downwards.
TACGATATTGTTACTATGATATTTGGAGGCAATTTATTTAAGGGAACAATATCCGCATTCAGCAGAATTATATTTACGCTAGTGGGGGTCTCGGGCTTATATACTATCTCGCTATTGTTTAGAGAGAGCCCCGCCAATGCTAGTGAATAGCTGTTATAGCATTAATTACCGTAATAAATCAGCTATGTTTTACAAATCATAATATCACGCTGCTAAGTAAATCCGGTAGCGAAAATGAAATAAGGAGGTAACTATCATGGCAAACAGAAGTAAAACATCATTTGATAACATGAAGTATGAAATTGCCAACCAGGTGGGTGTAAACCTTAAGCAAGGCTATAATGGCGACCTCGCCTCCAGAGATGCCGGCAAAATAGGTGGCAACATAGTAAAGAAGGTCTTCGAAGCTTATACTGGCAACACTTATCAGTTGGAAAAGAAATAACCTTATGTGGATATAAAAAACCATAATAAGCTGTGAAAAGCACAGGGGGCTGCCGATAAATCGGCAGCCCCCTGTGCTTTAGGATGTATTTTCTATGCGCAGCATCCTCTGCATAAACTCGACCCCAAATAAATATCTTAGAATGGGGGCGATTTTGTGCACATTATTATTTTCTATATCAGTTTTTCTATATTCCTTTTATTTTTGCTTTTCTTACCTGATTTATATCCCTTATGCTCCTGCTGTCACAGGAAAAAACTTAGGCCCTTTTTTAGAATTCATGAGGTAGTAAGTATCCATCCAGGCTATCGCGGCAGCCGGTCCGTATGCCGCAAGTGTTGCCGCACATACGGCATTTCAGATCTTTCGGATTTGGATCATCTGAAAAAAATCCAAAAGAAAATCAAGCTTGATTCACTATCTGAAGACCCATAGTTATATGGCTCATTGCATGTATATCATAATTCAGCTGCCGTAAAACCCCGCAAACCCGCTTCGCTCTAGCCTACTCCTCCTGCTCCCAGTTGTGGTAGACGTTCTGGACATCGTCCATGTCCTCGAGATTGTCAATGAGCCGCTCCATCTGCTCTATCTGACCGGCATCGGTTAGCTTTGTCATTGTCGTGGGAAGCATGGATACTGATGCCTCAGCAAATTCGTAGCCTTTACTCTCCAGTGCTTCTCTTACCTTTGAAAAATCACCGGGCTCGGTGAGAATCTCGAAATAATCCTCATCCGTTGAAAGGTCATCTGCGCCGGCATCCAGCACATCCATCATAATATTGTCCTCAGAAATCTTGCCGTCGTTTTCGATTAACATGATGCCCTTCTTATTGAACATAAATGACACACTGCCGCTCTGTCCCAGATTGCCGCCGAATTTATCAAAATAATGTCTAATGTCGCCCGCAGTCCTGTTTCGATTATCAGTAGCCGCTTCCACAATAACCGCCACGCCGCCCGGCCCATAGCCTTCATAGGTGATTTCCTCATAATTGTCCCCATCACCTTCGCCCGCGGCCTTCTTAATGCTTCTGGAAATGTTGTCATTAGGCATATTTGCAGCCTTTGCCTTTGCAATAGCATCCCTAAGTCTCGAATTAGCATCAGGGTTAGCGCCGCCTTGCTTCACCGCTATGGCAAGTTCCCTGCCCAGCTTGGTGAACGCCTTGCCTCTTTGAGCGTCTGATTTACCCTTCTTAATCTTAATATTTGCCCATTTTGAATGGCCTGACATTTGTCTACCTCCATAATATATTGAATTATATATAGGCTATATTTCCATAACACGGAAATATATTTACATTAAATGCCTTGTGCAATATAATGTATCATAATCGAAGCATTTTAGATTATTATGATATTACATAGTCCGTAAAACTTGCACATATATAATAGCATATCCGTTATAAAAGATAAAGGTGGGCTTTATATGATTACTAAGGCTTTATTTGTGTCCGGCATTATATTAACGTCTTTGCTGCTGATAATGTGTACCGTTCTTTTTTACCTTTTAAGAAAATCCCGCATGAATGAAAAACAGTTATTACAGAGCATCGATTCGATTACTGATAGCTGCAGCAAAAGAAACGAGTTTTTTTCAAATATGACCCATGAGCTGAAAACCCCACTGAGCGTCATACTCGGTGCGATACAGGTGATGGAGATTTATCTGGGTGCCCCCGGAAATAAAGCTCTTCTAGAGGCAGACAGTAAATTGACCAGGAATATAAAGGTGGTAAAATGCAACTGTTTCAGACTCCTCCGCCTGATTTACAACATGCTGGACATAACCAGAGCAGAGGCTGGATATCATATACTGAAGCCGAAAAATTGCAAACTGAGTGTTCTCCTAGATGAGATAGTCAATTCCGTCAAGCCTTATGCCGAAGACAAACAACTCAAGCTAATGTATAACCATTATGATGAAAGCATTATAATGGCTGTTGACATGGAAAAAATTGAGCGGATTATGCTGAATCTACTTTCCAATGCAATTAAGTTCACCAAGCCGGGAGGGATTGTACAGGTCAGCTCATATAAATCCGGAGAAAGAGCCTGCATCTCGGTGAAGGATTCTGGCATTGGCATCCCGGAAGAAAAACAAGAGACTATATTCAACCGATATAGCCAAACAGGGGATTCACCACACGTTGAAAATGAAGGAAGCGGGATCGGGCTTTCCCTGGTTAAATCCTTTGTTGACCTTCACGAAGGAACCATAAGCATTAAAAGCGAGCATGGAAAAGGAGCAAATTTCATCATAGAGCTTCCGATAAAGCTGCTAAAATCTGACACAACTGAATCAGCGACAGATGATATTAGAAGTGATATTACAGAAGCAGCAAAGCTGGAGTTTTCGATATTTCCTAACTTTTCAGCGTAAATACACTCTTGATAACGGCTGCATTGGCGTTGCCCTGTTCAATGAGCGCTTGCGCGAATTAGCGCCAAACCACGCTTTTTGCAACGCAAAATACGCTGCAGGCGCTTTAGCACCTTCCTTATGCCTTACATTTCTATCGTAATGTATACCTTCTCACCTGTATCGATTAAAGCCTGTCCGTTTGTGGCTTCGTTTATCAGCGAGGTAAACTCCTCAAGCTCATCAACAGGAATGTATGCAAGCAGGTCAACATCCTGTGCATATATGGTATCCTTTACCCTATAGCCATTTGATGCTACCATAGCCTGCACCTTCCCCAGCAGAGTATACTCCATCGTTACCTGCGACAGTATGCAAAGCTGTTTTTTGACTATCCCGGCTGCTTGGATGCCCATCGTTGCGCTTTTTCCATATGCTCTAACCAATCCGGCAGCTCCTAACTTTGTTCCGCCAAAATATCGTGTAACGACTACAGCAATATCCTGTAAATCTGACTTCTTAATCGCTTCCAACACAGGCAGGCCTGCAGTGCCGGAGGGTTCTCCGTCATCGCTGAATTTTTGCAGCATATTATTCGCACATATATAGTATGCGTAAACATTGTGGGACGCATTCCAATACTTGGTCTTTAGCTCGCTAATAAAACTATTTGCGTCTTCTTCAGAAGTCACAGGCCTCACAGTTGCAATAAATCTGGACTTTCTCTCCTCTAGCTCTGCAACAGCTTCATGTGATATGGTTAAGTACTCCTTACGCATAAACGAGACCTCCTGTGAACCCCTCTGTCCTACAGCCGGATATGCAAATAGGTCGGATTGCCCATGCATGCCCGTCATACAAAATGAATGATAGCAGATAACATGCTATCATTCATTTTACAATAAATTAATAATAATTTCGATACTACTTACCTTTTCAATGCTATCTTCAAACGGCTACCGAGGTAATATCTTTGTACCTTCTGTATGATAAATTTAAGAGAGCCTTGTCTTGACTGTATGTAACCAGTTTCATAGCTTCCTCGACTTCAAAATACCCCGCATCCATAAATTTCTCATTTTCACTGACCTTGTAATACAGATTGTTTGACTTCATAATGTACCAGATGATCTTGTTACAGACCGGTTTCTGACGAGTAACGGAAAAGAACTCATAATTGGTATGTCCTGCTGTAGAAACTATCTCCGAAGCTATGTCGCCTTCCTCTTTCACTTTCCTGAGTGCAACCTCGTTAGGCAGCTCACCGCTTCGTACTACGCCCTTTGGAAAAACCCATTCACCCTTTTCATTTTTCAGGATGAACACTTTGCTCCCGCAGAAGACAATGCCTCCTGCGCAGTTACGAACTAACATAGTAGGTCCCTTCCTTTCGCTCGGAGTGCCTTGCTCCAAATCAAAACACTTCCGTTATTCACTACTATTATGATACAATATCGGGTATATTTATTCAAATAGTATAAATGTTCACAAGATAATTTCTGCCTTGATTAGTGGCAATAATTCTAAGCATATAAAAGAATCTCATTCTATTGCTACCACCATCATTTTTAACCCAATCCTAACGTTTGCTTCATTTAACTACCTGACTGTATAGTCACATATCAGCCGTTAAAACTCTGCGGTTTATATGCCGGCAATTTCTTATCTATAAGCCTAATGTCCAGCCTCGCAAATCGCTGCAATCCATTCACCAGCTCAATATCAGGCCACCCGCCCTGAATCAGGGGTGCTGCATATGCAACGAAGTCATCAGTCACATCAATTCCGCCCTTTGCGATCCATTCCCTGGGCAAAAATCTCTCGGAGTTGGCAACTACATTCAGCTTTACCTTATCATATATTACCTTATATTCTTTGCCGGGTACTCTGAGTATTGTGGCCATCCAGCCGGTTCCGTCCTCCATGGCAATCTGAACTGCCTTGCGCCCTGCCTCATATGCCTCATCCAGATCCACGGGCGACGCATGAATTGACGTCGATCTTTGCAGTACGCCCGGGAGCTGCCCTGTGACCTGACCTCTGACCTTTATCCCATGCTCATTCAGATAATTAACAACCACCTGGGCTGCAGTCGTCTTGCTGGCTCCATATTCAATATGCCCAAAGGCGTCTCTTGCCTCACCAAGACTGCCCACGTCAAAGCCTTCGTTTACAACTACTATGCAGCGTCCTGAGCGCATAAGCTCATTGTTTACATTCTCGGCAAGAGTCTCAAGATTGTGTCCCGACTCTGCCATATAAAGCTGCAGCGGCATTTCCCTCTGTGGATCTGCCAGCCTGGCCGCGGCCGTGATATATCCGGCCTTCCTGCCCATAGCCTGCAATACTGCAACTGACTCCGAGCCGCACATCCCCCGGTTTTCCTCATTGACATTCTGTATAGCATGCGCCCAGTACCTTGCAGCGCTGCCATAACCGGGTGTATGGTCTATGATTGTAAACTTATCGTCACCCAAATCATTGTCAATAGTCTTGGGGACACCGGCCACGACTAGCTCCAGTCCCCTCTCTCGAGCCAGCCTGGATACCTTGTCGGCAGTATCCATTGAATCATTGCCGCCGATGTAGAAAAAGTATCCTACATTATGCTCCTTCAGCACATCAATGATTCTATTAAAGTCCTCTCTTTGATCTTCCCTCAATTTATATCTGCAGGTCCCAACGGCTCCTGAAGCAGGAGTTTTGCGCAGCAGCTGAAGCTCCTCTCTGGGCTGTTTGCCCATATCAATCAGCTCCTCCAGCAGTACGCCTTCGATTCCATGCCAACCGGCATAAACCTTTTCTATTTTATCAGGGTAATCAAAACAGGCCTCAACTACTCCCTGCAATGACGCATTTATTACAGGTGACGGGCCTCCGGATTGTGCAACAAGTGCATTTTTCTTCATCTTTTGCTCCTTTCGATCCTGCGAATAATGTTTCAGCTCATATTATATTGCCAGGAGTTTTGCAATAATATTATAGCATTAGAGTATTATTTTACAACCTGGGCAATAGTATAAGCATAGCAATAATTACCTGTTCTTTTAGAGCAGTAATGCCGATATAATAAGAGCAGGGATAAGAGCATTTTTTATACAAGGGGAGAAGTAGCCATGGACGGCGTAGTTTTGGTAATGGATTACTCGGCCTATGAAAGGCAGAGGATACGTCAAATTATAGATAAGATTGGCCATTTGAATGTCGTTGAGGTAGGCGATATAAGTCAATTCCTACTTATGAATTCAAATATAGAGGGTCTAAAGCTGGTTGTTCTAGACCTGTCATTTCCTACAGAAAATGATGGTTTTTTTGTCTTGAAAAGAATTAGGACCTCCTCCAACGTCAATGTCCCAATTATAGTGCTTTCCCAATCCGACAGGCAGGAGCTGAAGGTTGAAGCCTTGAAATATTCTGTGAATGACTACATTGTCAAGCCGTACAGTATAAAAAGGCTTGACGATTCGATAAGAGTATTAACTAATGCTGAAAAAGCCTTTCATTACAATACAGAAAATATTAGTGATATAAGCATGTCATTTGACAACTATGTGGACCGGGAAATTAAGTACTCTAAGCGTACCGGGGCCCCCTTTTCTTTGATATTGATTACTACGCTCCAGATAAATGCAAAGGAGGTATCCGACAGTGCGACCATCGAACCCATTTCGGGCGATGACAAGGCATCAATTCTTGCCATGGCAGCAAGG
>JAAYBT010000169.1 GCA_012730015.1 Clostridiaceae bacterium | reverse complement strand
GATGGTAGACGAGGCAAAGGCACCGCTGGTATTTAACAACTTTATTCTGAAGCAATCTGTGGCTAGCATTAGTGCAAATTCAACACAGGACATCACATTTGATATTGCCATACTTAAGACCTCGCCGGAGGGTGTGTTTGCACTGAAGCTGAATTATGAATTCGATAATGCCTATGGAAATCATTTTACCTCTTCTGACACAGTATATATACGAATTGAGAACAACAATGTTATTCCCAAGCTGACCGTGGAAGACGTATCCCTTAGAGATGCAAACGACGCTTCGGGCTCTGTTTTTCTGGATCTGACAGTGAAGAACCTGGGAACGCTTGCGGCAGATGATGTAAAGGTAACGCTGGGTGGCCTCAAAAGCGGCGGCTTCACTACCTACAACTCTACCGATGTAAAGTATATCGACAAGGTAGGCGGAAGGGGCAGTCAGAAGGTCAGCTACCAGCTCATGATGCCCACAGGTGGAGCTGCGGCAAGCAACGAGCTGTCCGTCAAGCTGGAATACAAGGACTCGGCAGGAACCGCTTATACTGAGCAGAATCAGGTATTTATCCCTGCTGGTGAAGGGGAAGGAAGCAAGCCGGACTTAGCTTTTGAAAAAATTGTTTCGCCGCAGTCTGCGATAGCGGCCAATCAAGATTTTAACATCAGCTTTGACCTAAAGAACAAGGGCGGAGCTGCTGCAAAGAGTGTAAAGGTAACCCTGTCTACTGACACAGGAATCATTACCAAGTCCTTAAACCCTGTATATATTAACAATCTGGATGCAAATAAAGCAGAAAGCGTAACCTTTAAGCTGTTTGCCCAGGATGAGGTGACAACGAAGAATTTCCCTATTGCATTGAATGTTGAGTATGAGGATATATTTGGCGTCAAGTACAATGGGACCCAGTATGTTGGAGTGTTTGTTGAAAACGACTCAGGCAAGACTGTACCCAGAATAATTATTGACAATTACTCCATGGATCCCTTTCCTGTGAATGCCGGAGATAATTTTAAGCTTAATATGTCCTTCCTCAACACAAGCAAATCCGTGGACGTGTCTAACATAAAGGTAACGATTACTTCCGAAGACGGAACCTTTACACCTTCTGAATCCGGAAACACCTTTTATCTGGAGAGTATACCGGCTAAGGGGAGCGTCGAAAGGGAGATTATGCTGAGTGTAAAGTCGAATGCTGAGCAGAAATCCTATATGATGACAGTCGACTTCGAATATGAGGATAACAAGGGCAATCCCTTTACGGCAAAGGAAACAATGAGCGTTAATGTATTGCAGAGCCCAAGGCTTGTTGCCAGTGAGATTAACATAATGCCTGATACCTTTGTGGGGCAGCCGACTTCAATCTATCTTGATTTTTATAATATGGGCAAATCGATCCTCTACAACCTGATGATAACGGTAGAGGGTGATTTTGAGGGGGAAAACCTCAGCTATTATGTAGGAAATTTTGAATCAGGCAGGACAGACTATTATGATGCATCCATTACGCCCATGATGGCGGGAACTCAAACAGGAAGCGTTTTGTTTTCATTTGAGGATGCCAACGGAAAGCCGATTGAGGTGCGCAAGGAATTCACACTCAATGTAATGGAAATGATGCAGGAAGGCCCTATGCTTGACGAAAATGGTATGCCGATTGGTATGGAAATGGGGATGCCGGGAATGGATGGGATGCCTGGTGCCACGCCTGGTCTTAGTCTCTGGGTATATGCCGCAATCGGTGTAGTCGTCCTGGCGGCAGGTGTTGTTGTATTCGTACTATTGAGAAAAAGACATGCCAGAAGGAAGGAAATGAGCCTGGATGAATAAAAAGGATCTGCTAGGACTGGCGTTAAGGAATTTTACAAGAAGAAAAACCAGATCTGTTCTGACCATATCAGGCGTATTGATTGGTACGGCAGCTATTGTTGTTATGCTATCGCTGGGAATTGGAATGGACGTGAGTTTTCAGCAGCAGCTCGAGAGCATGGGTAGCCTTAATGTCATTGAAGTGAACCCATATAATTACTATGATGACGGTATGGGTGGCGGATACGCTAAGGAAACCGTGCTCGATGATAAGGCCGTTGCTAAGATAGCTGCTATAGAGGGTGTGGAAGCGGTTAGCCCACTTATCCAGACAAGCCTGAAAATCGTTTCAGGCAAGTTTTCTATGCATGCCAATGTGATGGGCGTCGATCCTAAGACACTTGAGGCTTTTGACTATAAGGTGGAAGCAGGCAGACTGCTGACCGAGGAAGACACTAACTCACTGCTTTTTGGAAGCTCCACTCCCTATGACTTTTACAACTCAAGAGAACGCAATAATATGAGAGGCGGCATCTTTTATTATAGCTATGGTGGTGGCGGTGGCGATTTTGAAAGGCCGGAGCCGGATGTGGATGTGCTGAATGATAAGCTGGTGATGACATTTGATTATAGCTATGGCGAACGTAGACCTGCAGGAGTTGGAGGAGAAACGAACAACAGGCCTCCCAAGCTTTACAAGGTAAACGGTGTGGGACTGCTGGAGGAGTCACAGGATGAGAAATCATATACTGTTTTTATGAATATCGAATACCTAAAGAAGATTATGAAGGAAAACGAGAGGCTTCAGAGTTCACAGGGGATTCGTTCCGGCAGAAATCAGGAAGGCTATCAGCAGGTCAAGGTCAAAGTAAAAGATATGGATGATGTGCAAAGGGTGCAGAACCAGATTAAGGATATGGGCTATGGAGCCTATAGCCTGATAGATATATTAGAGAGTATGCAGGAAACATCTGATACCATACAGGCTGTACTCGGAGGGATAGGAGCCATTTCGCTTCTCGTAGCTGCAATTGGAATAACCAATACGATGATTATGTCCATATATGAAAGAACCAGAGAAATAGGAGTAATGAAGGTATTGGGCTGTATGCTGGGAGACATAAGAAACATGTTTTTATTTGAAGCCGGCTTTATCGGATTTCTCGGCGGTGTTGCTGGTCTTGGATTCTCATATATTGCATCGGCATTGCTGAACCAATTTGCAGGAGGCCTGTTTGGTGGCGGAGGCTATGGGGGAGAGAGTGTCATCTCTGTAATACCTCTGTGGCTTGCATTAACATCCCTCGGCTTTGCTACATTGGTGGGACTTATTTCAGGCTTCATGCCTGCAAGGCGTGCCATGAAGCTCAGCGCCCTGGAGGCCATCAAGACAGAATAATCAGTGGTGAGAATAGCAGGAAACACAAATCAATATTTCAATTAAGCATAAAAAACAGCACTCTGCAGAGTTTAACTCTGCAGAATGTTTTTGTGGTGCGTCCGGCATGGGCGCAATCCTTGCTTTATATATTTGCTATATAGTATAATTCAATGGATGGTTTTTTTGTAAAATTATATTTAAAATTGTTGATAGGACATCATAAACTAATGATTCCCTGAATGATAGATTGTCTCGTAACACCATTGGAAAACTACACTATTTTTGTACGGTACACTTATAAATAATACTTATGCCTCTGTTGATTTATATAAATGTGTTGTGAAGTATCCAAATAGTACCATAACAAGATTGATACTTTTTACGATATAAGAGGTTATATTGAAATTGAGCATGCCAGCTATAGTAAGTATATAAAGAAGTAAAATACTTAAGCATGGAATCAATATTGCAAGAGCACCCTTATTTATTTCTCGCTTCTTACATTTGACATAATTTAAAAGGATGGGCAAGCCGATAATAAATCCAAAAAGGAAGTAAAACACAAGCTCAAATATAATTATATATTGGTTTGTATAATTGATTCTCGAAACTTTTATTATACTTTCACGTATTATTTCCCCAAGACCAATATAAACGGTTAATAAAATCAAATGATATAGATACTGTTTATTTTTACTCATTTATATATCTCCTTAAATTTTATTCTACTTATGCATGCTAAAACCAATATTCCTGCAATAATACAATATTTTTATTGCAGGAATATATAGAGTTATGAATCAAAGAAGATCATTATTAAATGTTAAATACCAAACACTAGCGCTTCCATGTTTTAGTGTGCACTCTGTACGGCAACCGAGCATATTACCAGGATAACCAGAATCATTAAAAATCCATTTATTAAAGCCTGTGTAATAGGTAAAGGTGTTTGCTGACGCGTTCTTTTCTACACGTTGATTTAAGAAATAACCAGTAGGCCCCCATCCGTTTGTAACATATATCACTTTACGATTGGAAACACTAACCGTACGATCGTCAATATACCATCCGCCTGTAACTTTTGTTAAAAGGGCAGTTCCTGTAGGTCCACTGCTATCCACAGAGTAATATATCGTTGAATAAGTCTTTACACTTATCGAGCCATCCCACATTTCGTCATACAGAGTACCGCTTCCTAAACTGGTAACAGCATATATTTCGGCGACTTTACCATCTTTAATAGTACGCTTAAGTAGTTGTGATGTAATGTTTGTGGTAATTTCTTGGTCAACACCATTCTTGGTTAGCTTATAGGTATATTTCCCGATTAGAGGAAATTCTGATAAATCTAAATCATGTATATTTTTTTGTGCTCTTTTTAAAAGTGTATCGTAATCTTTTATCTCCGAATTGATAATCAAGACTTTTTCTTTCGGGTTCTCGGCAAATGAAATTATGCTCGAAGAAAAAGAAAGAACAATAATGAGGCATAACACAACAAACTTTTTCATTGTGTTTCTCCTTTCGATATATGCATTAGTTAAAATGCATCATTAACTTAATTGTAATTCAAGCTAGCTTTATATTACTTTCCTATATCGTACATTATTTTAATTACAATGTAAAGTTATTCCATGTTAATTTATTCCGTTTTTGTTTTTTGTAAATCGCAATAGTTTTAGCCATCTTTTAGTGATTTTATTTCTGCAATGGCATTATTTAGAGGATTTAATTACTGATACTGTTGAAAGTCAGAAAGTTTTCAAACATCCTATAGTAACAGTAGTAACTGTTGCTCAACTTTTTGCACAGGCAGTAGAAATAATTCATAATAGGGTCTCATTAAGCCAACCCTTTGATAATATTGGTACTTGCTTTGACTAGTAGACTCAACAGCGTATAATCGCGATGTCAATGCAGCCATCAATATCAAAAGGGAAGGTTATCGACATCCCAGGAAGCCCCCACCTGTTGGGTGGTGGGAGCAAGGCACTAGAGTACAAAAACGAGATATTAGCGAGACTGATATAATAGAGGGGACGGTTCTTGTAATCAAGACAACTGCCCCCTCGATTTTTACTTACTCTCTTTCCCTGATTTCTTTTCTTTTTATCTTACCGCTTATTGTCTTGGGGAGTTCATCCACAAATTCGATAATCCT
>JAAYBT010000168.1 GCA_012730015.1 Clostridiaceae bacterium | reverse complement strand
TTCATGATATAATAACCTCATTCATGAGGTTACTATATGAACAGCATATTTTTATTTTAGCGAGGAGAAGACTTAAGATGAGTAATGAAAGAGATACCTTGACGCAGGCAAAGAAAATAGTGGTTAAGGTAGGCACATCCACACTTACATATAAGAATGGTAAGGTGAATTTTACAAGGATAGATAAGCTGGCGAGGGCTTTGTCCGATTTGGTGAATCAGGACAGGGAGGTGGTGCTTGTTTCTTCAGGTGCCATTGGGGTCGGAGTAGGGAAGCTGAAGCTGAAGGAGAAGCCTTCGACGGTACAGCAAAAGCAGGCAGTTGCAGCTGTGGGACAATGCGAGCTTATGCATATTTACAGTAAGTTCTTCTCTGACTATGGACACATTGTAGGACAGATACTGCTTACCAAGAATGTTGTTGAAGAAGAGCATTCAAGACAAAATGTCATTAACACAATCGAGGCTTTGCTAGAAAACGGAATCGTCCCGATTGTAAATGAGAATGACTCTGTTGCATTCGATGAAATAGAATTTGGCGATAATGACACACTTTCAGCAATAGTCGCTTTGCTTGTAGAAGCGGATCTGCTGATTATCCTCTCCGATATCGACGGCTTCTACGACTGTGATCCCCACAAGAATAACGACTCACACCTCATTCCTGTCGTTTATCAAATCACTCCCAAGCTTGAGGAATGCGCCGGTGGTGCCGGATCAAGACGCGGCACGGGGGGAATGATTACCAAGCTTGCAGCTGCGAAGCTTGCAAACGCGCAGGGTATTGACGTGGTGATGGCTAATGGATCAGAGCCGGGCGTCATAATGGACATCATAGAAGGATGCAATGTGGGCACCCTCTTTACAACACGTTAGCATGTCTGCTATGGAGTGGTGCCATCCGTATCTTCTATAATATTTCCAGTTGGAGAATCGTTGTCTGGTGTGCCGCCATTATGAATGCTTGGGTCACCATTATTTGGTGCATCATTATTGCGACCGCCATCATCCGGTGCATCGTCTGCCGGTGGTCTTCCCGTTTCAGGCCATTGTATGAAATCAAACATATCCCAGTCCTCAAAGCCAGGAAGAGTTGACGGATCGGGCTCGCCGTGGACTGTGCAGTACTCGCCTGCAGGTAGCTCATAGGCCACATCCTTGGGAGCTGTTTCATTTGGATAAACAGGCACATAAGGCTCGGGACGCTGTATAAACACCTTACTTACTACATTCTCCGCAGGGCAATAAGGTCCTGCCAGTAAATTGCGCTTGAGCGTGTCCTGGCTCTGTGTACACACCTGTGCTTCAACATGAAGAGTACACAGGTCGTCGTCTCTTGGCTCCGTTCCTTTTATGAAATACTCTACCTTGGTTGCATTTCCTCTTAGCTCCCGGGCACAAAGGTCCGTTGCAATTTTGCCGGAATATATGCAAATCCTCTTTTGAACTATTCCCGAGGCTGGCTTTTCGAAATCCTTCTGAGGCAATCCCTCATGAACCTTTTTCATTACGGCGGCCCAAATTATCTGTGCCTGGTCATACTCCTCGGTTGATATCTTAATAGGTTCGCTACCACTATTGTCATAGCCGTACCAAACGGCAGCAGAATAATAGGGAGTATAACCGACGAACCACTTGTCTATGTTAAGGCTTGTTGTACCTGTCTTACCCGCGACAGGCATTCCTATGATTTCTTCGGTAACGTTTTTCACTGCAGTACCACTATGGGGATATGGAGAGGTTCGGCCCTTTGTTACCTCCTTGAGCATATCGGTCATGATGAAGGCTGTCTGTTCACTGTAGGCTATGTTAAACCTGGATGACTTCCTGTTGATAACTTCTTTTCCGCCGCTATCTATAACCATAGTGAAGGTTGTAGGCTCATAGTACATGCCATCATGTGCAAAGGGCACATAAGCTGCCGCCATCTGCAGCGGATTAAAGCCTTCCTCCAGACCACCCAAAACGAGTGAAAGATACTTCTCGTTCTCTCTGTTGATTCCAACCCTTTTAAGGTAATCGATTGAGTTGTCCGGGCCAAGTATATCTTTCCATATTTTTGCCGCTACTACGTTTACTGAATTCTTAAGGCCGTTTCTTACGGTTGTCAGTCCATCATGCTTCCAGTCATAGTTACGCGGGTATGGCCTTGCCTCATCCTTTCCGGTGAGCATATAGGCGGGCACATCATCGATAATTGTGGCCGGTGTAATCAACTTAAGATCAATGGCCGGCGCATACGCGGCTATTGGCTTGATACTCGAACCCGGCTGCCTTTTCATCTGCGAAGAGGCGGCACGGTTTAATGTGTTGCTTGCTTCCTTCTTGCCATAACCGCCTCGAAGAGCTTTCACATGGCCGTTTTGGACATCAACAATAGCCATTGCGGCCTGAGGATGCTCCATTTGTCTGTCTGCCATTTTATTAACGAGTGGAAAGTATTCATCATTCATAAAAACTGAATCCATGTCTTCCTGAATAGAAGGGTCGAGGGTGGTGTATATCTCCAGACCTCCACCGTATATCATATAATTTGCCGCTGTGTAGGATACATTTTTTTCTTTTATTAAGGCATCGCGGACATCGGCAATTACCTGGTCAACAAAGTAGCTCTGCACACTGGTAACCTTTTGGGATAATGCTTTTGAAGCATATTTCAGCTCCTGCTTAACAGCCTGATTGTATTGTG
>JAAYBT010000167.1 GCA_012730015.1 Clostridiaceae bacterium | reverse complement strand
TGCCCGACACGGGAAGCACAAGCTTTGATGATGCTGTTTATGGAAAGATCACAGTGGATAACAGTGAGCTTGAGGATCAGGTGCTGATTAAATCAGACGGGCTTCCTACCTACAACTTCGCTAATGTGGTGGATGACCACCTTATGAAGATTACTCATGTAGTCAGAGGAAATGAGTATCTATCCTCTACCCCCAAGTACAATCTGCTCTATCAGGCATTCGGCTGGGAAATACCCACCTACATCCATGTGTCTACTATTATAAAGCCTGATGGGCAAAAAATGTCAAAGCGCTCCGGCGATCCGTCCTTTGAGGATCTGGTTGCAGAAGGCTATTTAGTAGATGCCATAATCAACTATGTTGCTCTCTTAGGCTGGAGTCCTGGCGATACCCAGGAAATATTTTCTCTCAAAGAGCTGGAACAAGCCTTTGACATAACAGGCATCAGCAAATCGCCGGCTGTATTTGATATAAAGAAGCTAAACTGGATGAACGGGGAGTATTTACGCAAAATGACAGCGGAGGAGTTTCATGCCGTGGCAAGTCCTTATTATTCAGATGCTTTTGACGGCACAGGCATAGATACTCTAAAGGTTAGCAAGCTCTTGCAGAAGAGGACGGAGATATTGACTGAGATACCTTCAAAAATTGACTTCTTTGCGACTCTTCCCGATTATGATATCGCAATGTACGAGCATAAGAAGATGAAAACAGACAGGGACAATTCACTTTCCGGATTGAAGGCTGTCTTTCCATTGCTCGAGGAACTTGACCCCTGGGAAAATGATGCTCTTTATAGTGCTATAACAGAGCATGCTCAGACCCTGGGCATTAAGAACAGCCAGCTGCTTTGGCCTATACGAACAGCATTATCCGGCAAGGATGTCACTCCTGGAGGTGCAACCGAGTTGGCGGAAATACTGGGCAGGGATGAATCCCTGAGAAGGATTAAGATAGGTATAGCAAAACTTGAGAATGAAAAATAATATAGCGGAGGTTAAGACATGGACGAGGTAGTAGTACGCAATGAAGCTACAGACGAGGGTTCTAATTTTATATACGATATTATCGATGAAGACATAGCCAGCGGCAGGGTTGACAAGGATGCAATAATCACACGCTTTCCCCCCGAGCCCAACGGTTACCTTCATATCGGTCATGCAAAGGCACTTTGCATCGACTTTCTGGCGGCGCAAAAATACAATGGAAAATGCAATCTTCGCTATGACGACACCAATCCTGTCAAGGAGAATGTTGAATATGCCGAATCCATGCAGTATGACATCAAGTGGCTTGGCTTTCACTGGGATGCCCTGTATTACGCCTCCGACTATTTTGACACAATGTACGAATGCGCAGTGCGGATGGTTAAGAATGGCCTTGCCTACGTGTGCGATCTAAGTGCGGATGAAATACGAGAGTACAGAGGCACACTTACTGAGCCCGGTAAAGAAAGCCCCTATAGGAACCGTTCGGTAGAGGAAAACCTGGACCTTCTCTCCCGTATGAGGGCAGGAGAATTTCAGGAAGGCACGAGGGTGCTTAGGGCAAAAATAGACATGTCCTCCCCCAATATCAATATGCGAGATCCGGTTATTTATCGCATTATGCGGGTGGAGCATTACCGCATAGGCAACAAGTGGTGCATTTATCCCATGTATGATTTTGCCCACCCCATTGAAGATATGATTGAAAATATAACCCATTCCCTCTGTTCCCTGGAATACGAGGATCACAGGCCTCTTTATGACTGGGTGGTGGACAATTCCGGGCTTGACGCCAAGCCACGACAGGTTGAGTTCGCAAGGCTGAACCTATCCTACACAATGATGAGCAAAAGGAAGCTGCTGCAGCTTGTCAACGAAGGAATAGTAGACGGTTGGGACGACCCCAGGATGCCTACATTATCGGGCTTGAGAAGAAGAGGCTATACTGCCGCCTCCATACGTGATTTCTGCGATCGAATCGGCATAGCTAAGACAAACAGCATGGTGGACTATGCTTTACTGGAGCATTGTGTTCGTGAGGATCTGAACTTAAGTGCGCCGAGAATGATGGCCATACTGAGGCCGCTGAGGGTAATTATAGACAATTACCCCGAGGATCAGGTAGAATGGCTTGATGTTGAGAATAACCCGGAAAGCCCTGAAATGGGCACCAGGAAAGTACCCTTCTCCCGGGAGCTCTACATTGAGCAGGATGATTTCATGGAGGATCCTCCAAAGAAGTACTTCCGTCTTTTCCCCGGCAACGAGGTCAGGCTGAAAAACGCTTACTTTATTAAGTGTGAACGCGTTATAAAGGATGCTGATGGCAACATTACGCAGCTTCATTGCACATATGATCCTGATTCAAGAGGCGGAAGCTCACCGGACGGCCGCAAGGTAAGAGGAACCCTTCACTGGGTATC
>JAAYBT010000018.1 GCA_012730015.1 Clostridiaceae bacterium | reverse complement strand
GTATGTATGCTCTGTCTCCGGCATCAGTCCCTTATCCTCATAGCTTGTGGTTGTTATATCCTCTATTACTACGCCATCCGCTTCCACTTCATATGCTATCGCTCCCACTACCTCATCCCAAACCAATGTAATGCTTGTACTATCCGCTGTCGCACGCACATTGCCAGGTATATGAGTTTCCGCGCCTGATGGTACTTCAAAATATGCAAATATTAACAATAAAACCATTAATAAAGAGACTAGTTTCTTTGATAATTTACCCACAATAAACCCTCCCCCATATCTCTATATCTAGTATTGTAGTGCTTTATCTTCTTTTTATGGACTTATTTCTACATGCTTCCATAATGTTTTATTATTTTACATAATATCCTATCCTTCCCAGTTTGTCAACGCTCATTAAGGTCACTCAGTTTTAACTTTGTTTCATTTTCTAGCTATAAAACAACAAAAAAATCCCGCCAAATTCATCCACAAAATTTGACGGGATCTACATTTCATTTATGCTTTAAGTGTTCCTTTTCTACCGCATTGGCTCAACACTATTCTACATTCTCGTGCCGATCTATCCAATTATATGCTGTTTCTGTGCCGTTTAGCGTATTACTACGCCATAAACAGCTTTATATCATCTTCAACAGTACCGATACCTGCAATTCCGAACTTCTCTACCAGTACCTTTGCCACGTTAGGTGACAGGAAGCCCGGCAGGGTCGGACCAAGATGAATATTTTTCACACCCAGATACAGAAGCGCCAAAAGAACGATTACTGCCTTTTGCTCATACCAGGCAATATTAAAGGCGATTGGTAATCTGTTTATATCGTCCAGACCAAAGACTTCCTTTAGCTTCAGAGCTATGACTGCCAATGAGTAAGAGTCGTTACACTGGCCTGCGTCGAGCACTCTTGGAATTTCGCTGATGTCGCCCAGGTTCAGCTTATTATAGCGATATTTTGCACATCCGGCGGTCATTATTATAGTATCCTTTGGAAGCTTTTCAGCAAACTCCGTGTAGTAATCCCTGGACTTCATTCTTCCATCACAGCCCGCCATAAAAAATGTTATACGGTTTGCAGCTACCAACTCTACTCGTAAGTCTTGAAGCCTTCTCCCAAAACCTCTGTAACCTCATGCAGTATAAGAAATGCAGCCTGATCTGTTTTCTTGACAAGTGACTTCAATAGAGGGAGCTGCCCCCGGTGCACCACACAAAACAGCACCTTCTTGTCGCTTCTGGTGTACATGCCTGTTCCGTTCAGGGCAGTAACGCCCCTGTCAAGCTCCCTCATTATGTTGTCGGCAATCTCCTCCGCATGATCAGATATGATATAAACACCTTTTGCAAAATTAATGCCTTCAAGAATAATATCCACAAGCTTTGTAGAAATGTATAGTGCCAGCATCGAATAGAGCGCCAACAAAATGCTGTTAAAGGCAATCGCTGCGAATACTATGACTGCCCCATCAATAAGCAGGAGAGCCTTGCCTACTGTCAGAGCAGGCACAACGCGATGCACAATCTGGGCCGCCAAGTCTGTTCCTCCAGTTGTCGCCCCGGATCTAAAAACAAGGCCCAGGCCAAGCCCCATAAAGAAACCTCCAAAAATAGCATAGAGCAGATAATCGGGGCCTGCTGCGAGATTTTCAAGCTCCAGCTGAGAAATGAACCATCTGGTAAATGGCTCCGCTATGTCGATAACAGCGGATAGAAATATTGTACTAAAAAGCGTCCGAACAATAAACCTGCGGCCAATAATCTTTATCCCGAAAATAAAAAGGGGAATATTCAGTAAGAGCATGAGCGTTCCTACCGGCACAAGCTCGTTACTTAAGTAAAAGATAACAGTCGCTATACCTGTAACCCCGCCTGGCGCTATCCTATGGGGTACAAGGAAAATATTGATAGCCAAAGCGGTAATAAATGACCCAACTATTATCCACAAGTAGTCTCTCAGCGCCTGCAAAAGCTTCGCTTTATTCTTAATAACCAGCACCTCCTGTCATGACAAAAACCGCTAAAACGAACTGCTATAAATCTACTATAAGAATATCATAATTTTACCCCATTCGGATAGGTTTTAGTAAAACTGCCATGCTATGACATGCAGCCAATCAGCCAAGGTGCCACAAGGCAATTGTTGAGGCCGGAGCCACTGTAGCAGAATAGCCCCTTTGACAAAATAGCGTCCCTATACTATCATTTGAATATATTAGAGGAGAAGCTGCCATGCGAAAAACTGTAGACATACTGGGTATTCCAGTAGATAGCATAACAATGAAGGAAGCCGTCGAAAGAGTTGGGTCCTTTATGGAGGAGGGCGGTGTGCACTGCATATATACTCCCAATTCGGAAATAATGATGGCCGCCCAAAGAGACCCGCAGCTACGGAGCATTATGTTGGATGCAGACATGCTTACAGCAGATGGCGCAGGTGTTGTGCTGGCATCAAGAATACTTGGGCATGGCGTCCCAGAAAAGGTATCGGGCTTTGATCTTGTATGTGAGCTTTTCAAGTCATACGCCCATAAGGGTATGCGCTGTTTTCTTTTAGGCTCTGCGCCGGGTGTCGCCCAGGAGGCAGCAAAAAACATAAGTGCAGATTATCCCGGCCTTATTGTCGCAGGCTGGCAGGACGGCTATTTTTCTGAGGATCAGGATGAAGAAATAACAAATACCATCAATGAAGCTAATGCAGATATTCTCCTGGTTGCTATGGGCGCTCCAAAACAGGAAAAGTGGATGTTCAGCCATAAAGACAGGTTGAATGTCAAGGTCTGTATTGGAGTGGGAGGCACTGTGGATATTCTATCGGGCAAATCAAAACTTGCTCCAGATTTCTTCCGGCGTAACGGACTGGAATGGCTTTATAGACTGTATAAGGAGCCTAAACGCGCCGTGCGTATGCTGGATCTGCCCAGATTCATGACTCGTGTCATATGGTTCAGACTGACCGGCAAGTAAAAACACTAATCAGGTTAATGCCGTAAAGGCAAAACACTGCCCAAATAAATTCAGCACAAGCTCAATTTCCTATACGCTTACCTGTATAATGCTGTAGGCTATAAGCCCCCAGATAGTACACCTCATCCATTGTGAGTTCTTCCTTATCCTCCAGCCTCTTCTGCATGATATCATTGATGCAGTTCCTTTCACAAAGCCCTGTATATACCTCCTGCGTGCTTCCTTCAATATCATAGAGTGCTCCCATAACAGCAACCGCTGCGTCATAGGTCAGGTCCTCATTATTAATGAAGGGGCGCAGACGATCATACAGCTCCTTTGTATAGATGCTCTCATCAAGGCGATAGATTCCGTTAATCAAAATAAAGGCTAAATCCATTTGCTTTGCCTTTTCATCGTATTTCAAATTATTATCTGCTCCTCCGGCCACAAGTCCAAGAGAAATAAGCTTTGCAGCCGACGGATATGACCAGTTGTCCTTGTATTTGGAGTGTTTTGAGGAAATCCTGCTATTGGGAAGATACATACCCTTATCCTTCAGCATCTGCTTGAAATCGCTATACTGCTCATGATTTTTGTCCACAAAGCCGGGATTTTCATTCCTTGCGGCGCAAAATACGGCTAATGCGCCTGCAGCCTCTCCGGTAGCAATGCTTGTTCCGATTGTCCCCGCGCTGCTGGCGGCTAAAGATGAATATGAGATTTGTGGGCCTGCCATAAGGAGGTTAGCCATTTTCTCGGGTACCAGGCATCTCAGCGGAACCCCGTATTGCACAGGATTTCCCGCAACAAATGACCCTCTGGCGGCGAATTTCCCAATCAACACGGGATGAGAGCCCATAGCAACCGTTTCATCGAAAAACCTGTTATTCATAATATCCTGTACCGTCAGCAGGTAATTCCCCTTATAATGCTTGTGCTCATGAACCCTAAGTCTTTCGGCAGCTCTGGAAAATGAATAGGACCCGAACTCTTGAAAATTTGCTGAAAGGAAGGCCAAAAAATTCTTTGCTTCATCTATCGCTGATGAGTAGGCATCCTTCAGCTTGTCCTGATCACTTACATCGATTCCCGTAAGCTGAAGCCCGCTCATCACAATAGTGCTATCACCTGTCAAGTAAGCAAAGGGGTTCTCCAGCACTGCGTTTTTGCTCATCACCTGGTAGTTCCTTACCTTATTGTGAAACTCGTCACCATTAAGCAGCTCATTGATCTTATCAACACTATCGATAGCACCGTTCATTGAAATCATTTCAAAATTGAGGCTGACAGGCATGAAGCTGTCTTCCATATTCAGATCTCCCGATCCAGTAAAATAAGGCACTTTACAGGCATCCAGCAGATTGCCGCTATTTGAAGCATCTATGTAAATTTTCCCGGACAGAGTCTCTTTCCCTTTCTCAGTGCGCAGCTCCAGCCTATCCAGATAGACCCCCGACATTGAAACGCCGGCAATTGACGTGTTATATCGCACATCCAGCGTGTCCTCTCCATCAAGCAATTCATTAATCACGGTCAGATATTTTTCTTTTGAAAAGCCATTCCCAAGCTTGTCATCCATCTCCTCCAGTATGCCGCCATTTAAAAGCTTGTTCTTCTGGCCTAAGGGCTTTTCGAGCTCCGGAATAAGACAATTAGTTATAATGCCGCCCGCATCAGCCCCTTCACTGATAAGCAGTGTTTTAGCACCAAGACGTGCCGCCGATATTGCGGCAGATAGGCCTTGAGGCTCGCCCCCATATACAATTACATCATAATCGGCTCCATTAGCTTGAGCAAGCTGCTCAGACCAGTATTTCCGGCCGGATCCTGCTGCCTTTCTTTGATTTGCTTGGAGTGGCTGAAAGCCATATATGTATGAAAACAAAACTGTCGCTGCTATTAAAATAAATCTGAACGCATTTAATGTTTTTTTCATCACTGCCCCTCTTCGTTAAGCGCAAAGCTGATGCTTAAGGCTTCATTGACCTTCTCCATCAGTTCATCATCCAGATGCCCTGTCTTATCTCTAAGTCTCCTTTTATCAATGGTCCTTATCTGCTCAAGCAGGATCACCGAATCCTTTTGTAGTCCGTAGTCCAGAGCACTGATTTCAATATGTGTCGGCAGCTTTGCTTTATTGATTTGAGATGTTATCGCCGCTGCTATAATTGTCGGACTATACTTATTTCCTATGTCATTTTGCACAACCAATACAGGTCTGATTCCTCCCTGCTCTGAACCGATTACCGGACTCAGGTCGGCATAAAATATATCACCACGTTTTATAATCACTTTCACTCCAGCTCCCTAAGGCGTTTCTCATATTTTTGCTCTTGGTCGCAGTCGGCATTCATGCACAACTCCGCAAGTCTTAAGTTGATATCGGCCATTTCCATATAGCCCTTCTTCATCTTCTCTCTCATTTGAATTTTTCTTTTTTCACGCAAATAAAGCCTCATTGCCTCGCGAACAAACTCGCTCCTATTGGTCTTCTCAACAGATACAATATCATCTATCTCCTTAAGAAGGTTATCCGGAAGGCTTATCAGTATTTTTTTCAATTCCGCCAAAATAAATCCCCCATTTATTAAGATATGTAAATATTGTTGAAGATTTGCCTTGTTGTGCTCAATTATTAATGTCTATCACAGAAATACGCCGGCACGATATATATATTATTATATATTGAGATATATGCATGGTCAAATTAAACTTCTGTGTCATTTAGCGTTTTTCTCCAACATTCGCCTACCGTCAGCGCCATTAATTCAGATCAAATAATTCAGCACACTGCAAATTTCGCCGTCCTTCAGGTAGACTCTGGGAATTCTTTTGCCAATAATACAGACCAACTCATAATTGACAGTGTCGACCTCAGCTGCGACCTCCTCGACACTGATACATGAGCCGTTCTGCCTTCCGAAAATCACGGCTTCATCGCCCACATTGACATCCTTTGACAAATTTGTAACATCGACCATGCACTGGTCCATGCATATCCTTCCGACTATGGGCGCGGCCTCACCATTTATTAGGACCTGGCCTTTATTGGATAGGCGTCTTGTATATCCGTCGGCATATCCTATAGGGAGAGTAGCAATTTTGCTATAGCCAGACGTGCGGAAGGTTCTGCCGTAGCTAATGCAGGTGTTGGGCTCCACATCCCTTACCTGTATGACATTGGACTTAAATGTCATCGCAGGCTTTAGACTAATTATCTCTTTATCCACCTGCTCTGACGGATATAGCCCATAAAGAATAATCCCGGGGCGCACCATATCCAGATGCATGTCCGGATACTGTATGATTCCTGCGCTGTTGCAAACATGCTTAACAGGTATATGAATTCCCACCCTGCCCAGCTCCGTACACAGACTAGTAAAGCGTTCGAACTGCATCATTGTGTAATCCCTGTCATGCTCGTCCGCTGATGCAAAGTGCGTGAACAAGCCCTCAATAATCAGCCCCGGCAGCTTGCCGATTTCCATAATGTTTTTTACAGCGCTATAACCCGGCATAAAGCCAACCCGAGTCATCCCCGTGTCAACCTTTACATGCACCTTTACACTCTTGCCTAGCTTCAAAGAGGCTACCGAAAGCGCCTGTGGAAGATCGAGGCTGAAAACTGTCTGAGTTAGCTCATTTTCAATGATTTCTTCCGCCCTCGCCGGGTCTGTATAGCTAAGAATCAAGATGGGCACATCAATACCCATGTGCCTGATCTGAATGGCTTCATCCAACATAGAAACAGCAAGCTGTGTAACGCCATTGTCCAAAAGCGTCCTGACAACCTCCAGCACTCCATGGCCATATGCGTCCGCTTTGACTACTCCCATTACTTCAACTCTCTTACCGACAAATTTCCTTATTTCACGCACATTGTGTGCAATTGCATCCAAATCAATTTCTACCCAAGCTCTATTTAGTTTGTAATCCATTTTGTCCTCCGTTAAGTTATACATTTCATTCATCGAACCAAAGGGGCTCTTATAAGCTTTCGCGATTACTTGCTGTACATCAGCCTTCACCCATCTAGGTAAGTTCTACGGCTCAGCTGTGAGATAGCTTCGGGAATTCGAGGCAACATGTCACTCGCCACCATCCCGTGCATGCCCACGATCTCAGCAGCCCTGTCACCCGCAAGTCCATGAAGATAAACCCCTGCAACTGCGGCATCATAGACTGGTACCCCTTGCGCAGCAATGCCTGCAATCATACCTGTAAGAACATCCCCGGTACCTGCTGTTGCCATACCGGCATTACCTGTGGGATTGATATAGATGCGTCCATCGGGAAGTGCAACCACTGTCCTGCTTCCCTTAAGCACGGTTGCAACACCATACTCCCGGGCAAAGCTACTGGCAGCACCGATTCTATCCCTTTGTATTTCATCGATGCTGAGCCCCGTAAGCCTTGCCATTTCTCCCGGATGAGGCGTGATAACTCCGTTAGCCTTGAGCTTGTTCAGTACTGACGCATTTCCGGAAATAGCATTCAAGGCGTCAGCATCTATTATCAAAGGTGTGCTACTGTTTTCTATAACCTGCTCCACCACTTGCCGTATGGCAGCTGAAGATGTCAGTCCAGGTCCGATTGCGGCAACATCCATTTTCACAATAGAAGCCAGGACTTGTTCAGAGCACTCTTTAACCAAAACACCTGTGCCGCCATCCTCCAATGGCAAGATAATTGGTTCTGTAACACAAGCGCCATATATGCCGGCAAGGCTTTTGGGTACAGCGGCATAAACCAATCCTGCACCACTGCGGAGTGCTGCCGTGGCACAAAGGCAACCGGAACCGGTCATGCCTGTTGAGCCGCTAACTATTAATGCTCGCCCATAGTCGCCTTTATTACTATCTGCCTTTCGTAGAGGAAGTAGCGCAGCTACCATTTCTTCATCAATAAGCTCGGTAGGGATACTTTGCTTGTCGATAGCGCAGGCAGGCATGCCAATATCCGCTACAACCAGCCTTCCGGCATATTCACAGCCGGGATTTAATAAGAGCCCTGCCTTGGGCAGACAAAAGGTAACCGTCCTATCCGCCTTTACACAGGTTCCCATGACGCTTCCGTTCCCTCCGTCAATTCCGGAGGGAATGTCTATGGACAATACGGCTTTACCGGATATGTTCATCCTGTCAATCACACTGGCGGCTACCCCGGTGACCTCTTTGTTAAGTCCCGTACCAAATATGCCATCAATAATGAGATCGGCCTCTTTCATGTCACAGGCCATCAGATCAAGATCCTTATCATCATGAAGCTCGATAATGGGAACACCAATCCTCTTAAGAATATCCATATTGACAAGGGCATCCCCGCAAATACCATTCGTAGACCCTGTAAGATATACCCTGACACGCGCATCTCTGCTGTGGAGCAGCCTTGCAGCAGCAAAACCGTCACCGCCGTTATTACCCCTGCCTGCTACAACTATTACACTCTTACAACTACAGCCTCCCATCATGGCAATAGCCTCATGCACGACAGCCATAGAAGCATTCTCCATGAGCAGAATTCCCGGGATTCCGTATTCATTGATAGCGCACTTATCAATTACATTCATTTGCTCAGGTGAAACAACCTTCATACTCGCTAACCTTCCCAATTTGCTTGCTTTCCCTAATTTGCCGGCTTTTTTACTTCTCTAGCCCTTCATATTCGGTCTGTCTCTCCTACTTCGCTTGCCCTTCCTGTAGAATTGCTCATCCAGCCTTTGTAGCTCCTGCGCACCTAATAAATCATGGAAATAGGAGTAAATGTCCGAATCGTCCTGTGAAAGCGATTCCTTTTCATCTATATATGCCTTTAGCTTGTCTCTGGTATCCGCTATCAGCTTTTCAAGCTCCTCTACTCTCTTTCTTGCTGACCTCATCTTAAAGTATACAACACTCACCGTCAGCTCCAGCAAGTCCAGATTTGCCTGCTTCAGCCTGTCAGGCATTTCCTCAATCAGCTCATCTATTTTGATAACCCTATCATTAATTTTCTTTATCTCCTGTTCACAGCTTTGCATCTCTTTTTTTGCGTTAATGTCATTCTCCTCAAAAACCTTCGATGTTAGCTGGATAATTTTGTCCATATTCCTCTTTTTCAAGGCTGCAGCTTCCTTCTTCTCCGCAATCAGCCTGGACTCCTCCTTAAGAAGTCCCCTCAGGTTCTCTTCGCTACGTTCAATGGCAGGAGTTTTCTCGGCACTTTGAAAAAGATTGTTCCATCGCTCATCGAGAATCAGAAGCGATATGTCATTCTTCCTCAATGTCCTCTTATCAAAATTCATATTATGTTTGAATTTCCTGGGCAATAAATGCAAGCTGACACCCCCCACGATGAGTTGTTCGCTCTTATCTATCTTAATTATAGTTTTTTCGCTAAATAGTTACAATGGGCCAATCTCTCTATTTTCTTTATCGGTTTTCTATATATTATCTATTAGTAATGATAGCGCCGTGTAAATAGAAGCCTGTAAATAGCCAATTTATAATCACAACTGTAGTGAGTCCCTTAAATAGCGGATTGATTTATCTCGCTCCTCCTGCAAAATGTCATGCGTCTGGGAATAGTTGATTGCAGCAGCGTCTTGCCCAATCAGGCTTCTAAATTCGCGATACTCCATTGTATGAGAAAACATTCTAGGTAGGAGCCCAAGTCTGTCCAAGATATTATAAAGCCTGGAGTTCACAGCCATTTCCGCTTTCGTCGCCGACTTGAAACAGTAGAACTCCTTCATAAAATTAATCGAAAAAACTGTGCCATGGAAAGAATCCGTGCAAATGACAGATGCATCTGCAAAGAGTCTGAGGAATTCCTTGGGCCCTGCATCCAGCACAGAATACCTGGTCTGGGGTACAATTCTCCTTGAGCCGCAAAGCGAAACAACAGGCAGCTTATACTTGTCCTGAATGGCCTGTACAAAGCCCTTATACTTTGTAGCACTTGTAATAAAGTAGCAGAGAGCATAAGGCTCATTAAAGGTCGGGGCTGACAAATACGGTTCCCAGTCCTCAGCCGTTAGCAAAAGCGTCGGATCCAGCACCGTTAAAGCATCTCTTCCTGTCAATTCTCGGATAATCTTCTCTCCTTGCCTTTCTCTAACAGATAAACAATCAAATTTCTCAAGATACTTCTTCAGTCGCTCTCTCTTATCTTCAGGAATTGAGTTTATGCCAAAGCTCGGCGCATAGGCGATTCGCCTCCCTGATTTGGCGAAATCCGCAAAAAATGCAGGATCGAAGGTCTTTTCCTTAAAAATCAAGGGGTTCCACACCTGATCACTTCCGCATACATATGCATCATACTTCGGCGCATCAGCACGAAGATCATCGTATGTTGCATAAAACTTCTCAGAAAGCTTCATCTCACCACTAATAAAGCTTTCGAAGCGGTCGTATCTTTTTCTAAGCTTGCCTAAATTCAGGAGTGTATCCACGTTAGACAAAAGCACTCTTGCGGACAGCCCCCTTTTGAAAAGGCTGCTGCCCTCAATGGTATCCTTCCTTACATAATTAATGATTTCACAATCATAGCCCTGATTCATAATCGCTCTCATTAATGCGAATGCCTGAAGCTGGGCCCCGTAGTGATGAGCATGATGAAACGTTAATATACCGGTATTCATATTCGCTACCTTCCTGTCGTACAATCCTTCATAAATCCACGACAGCCTTTCGCTTTGTCGAGTAATTGGCATCTTGTGATGTTACATGTTACGAGTTCCGCAGCATATGTATTTCTTACGCCATCAAGGCGGTTACCTTCCCGCACGAACTACTCATGCAACAAGCCCCTCAGTCTTGCAAAAACAGCCTTAGCCGTGTTCCTCTCAATCAGGATATTGCCACCGGCAATGACTATAAATGACCATAGTGCTACGGGTATTGCTTGCAGAACCCACTGAATCGAGCTCTCAGGCTTAATATCCGTAAAATAGAGAACCGGCAATACAGTCGCGAAGAACAGAAGAAAAATTCTCAACACCCTTCTGATTGTCATTGTGGGCTTTAGCTTGGTGACTGCTTTGGGTATGTAGAATATCAGGTCAATATCCCTGTACAGATTCGAAGCTATGCTGGCAGCCAAAACTCCGGCAATCCCGAAGTGTGGCGCCAGTATTAAGGAAAGCACAACAATTATTGACGCCTGAATAAATGATTGCAGCTTTGTTTCCTTATAAAGCCCTGCAGAAATGACCAGCATGCCCTGGGGCGTCTTTATATTCGATGCAATTCCGTTAGCCACAAAGAGAGCCGCTATTGCGGGCCGTATGTATTCCGCATCGGTAAACCCCGCTGTGTATATTTTCAAAAAGGGCATAATCAATATGGCTGCACAGGAATAGCCCCAGGTCATAAGGGCGTAATAAATATACTCATATTGCTTATAGGCATTTTGCAATATGTTAATTTCTTTTCTCACCAGCAAATCGCCGAATATGGCACTCAGTCCTTCACTAAAGGTCGTCAGCAGTGCCAGAACGGCTACAAAAACCATATTGTAGACTACGTATACGCTGGCCTCCTTGAGACCAAGAATAAGAGAAATAACAACTACCGGCGTCGCATTCGAAGCCACCCCCAGCAGCTGCAAAATCATTGAGTCCCAGCGTTTATCCAGCGCCTCATTTTTGGGCGGTACTTTCGGATTAATGGTCGGATACTTCCGTTTCCCATACACAATGTACATGAACGAACGGGCAAAGAAGCTGGTGAGTGCAATTAACTGGACAAAAACAATATTAACTCCCAGGCTGGCAAGCACCAATATAATGACAGCGTTAATGGCTACGGCAGCCGCGTTAATTAGAGAAATGACATAGCTCTTTTGATCGGCAGTATACAAGACCTTATATTTCCCAACAGCAAAATACTCCATTGCACCTGATGCCCCGATTATCAAAACCAGAAGGGCAATCGTCCCTGCGTTGATGCCCTGCCCTGATGTGAACATGGGGTAGACAAAAGCAGTAATCAGAACCAGTGCCGAAAAGATAAACCCGGAAATATTGTAAAACCGGTTGGATGCAGAAATTATGCCGTCGATATCATCCTTGTTCTTCTGCGCAAGGGGCTTGTAAAGGGCATAAACAGCTGCTCCCGAAAGACCTGCCTCCACAAGATTGAAATAGGAAATGAACTGCTTGATGGAGTTAACGAGCCCGTTTACAGATGAACCGTATACTGTAATCATGACCTTGGGCAAAACCAGATTCACCACAAGATTCACTATCTGGAGCACTAAAGCACTTATTGAATTATATAGTGACAGCTTTGTTCTTCTCATAATCCTAAGCCCTTCCCAGAACCTTTTTCACAATACATTTCACCTTGTAAACAATGCTTTCATTGTCCATGTACTTTCTCCTTAGCCGGTCAAAGCTGTATCCGGAATACATATCGTCGAAAAAGCTCTTGCGTTTTGCAGGCTCCATAACCGAGGTCAACAGCCTGGGGTTATACTTTACAGCTTCGTCAAAAGAGCGTTCCTTTTTAAAGACGCTTTCCCTGATTTGGGATAAGGCCTCCTTACCAGCCGCGGTGTGGGCTATGACAAGCGAAACACCTTTATTGTCTCGAAATTGGCTGTCCTCCTGCTTGTCTATTCCCCAAAAATCTGCAAGTGTGATATCCGCCTTCGTGTTTGCTACTCTAAACTTGCAGTCAAAGCAGGATTTTCTGTTAAAAATGCTCTTACCAAAGCCTATGAAAAATATTTCCCTTTTCACCTTGTCAGTATATTGGCGACCATCGGTAAAGTCTATTCTCATGCTGCTGTCGTTCCAGCCAGTAGACTTGTCACGGAAGGAAACCGCCTCTATGTCACTTTGATACTTGCTTTTGATATAGTCAAGGTACATGCTCCACACCTTAGGCGAAGGCACTCCGTGGCATGCCAAATCACAGGTTAATAAATTGGGGAACTCTTTGTTCAGGTAAGCCTTTAATCCAGCAATTTGGCAGGGTGTTCCACAGTAAAGGACCTTTTTGCCCTCTTTCAGAAAAGACTTCACTTCCCTGAAAGTATTTCCCGTATCGCTCTGCACGTATTTAGAACGTCTCAGGTTATCAAGATCACATTCACTATTTACATAAGTGTGGCGTACGCTAAAGCTCTCGTCAAACCCTGCGCCGAATACCACGCCACCTTCTGAAAGCACCTCCATGGCGAGCTGAGTGAACACTCCGCCTGAAGAGCTGGCCGCCCTGACATCTTC
>JAAYBT010000017.1 GCA_012730015.1 Clostridiaceae bacterium | reverse complement strand
GTTTCATATAATATTTTTAGCGCGATAGAGGATGTTAATGGTGTTGAATTAGGATTCCAATTATCCGCCTCCAATCCATAACCAAACCCTCCATCAGCATTCTGGAACTGTGAAAGACAGCGTAAGACGTTTTCTTTTGAGCCATTTTCAAAATGATACTCATATCTTGCTATTTCCAAAGGTCTTGCATTCCTTTTAATCCATTCACCTATTTGATTGAGTTTTTGATTTTCAAGCATTTCGAATTCCCCCTCATCTGCGGATTACTCGGCCGCATGGCAGAGTCAGAGCCGGAGCCTTCATTCTTTTGTTGCTCCGGATGATTTGATTGGAACGAGCCTTTACTTGTATAGAATATCAAAATCAATTTCTATATCTTCCATTCTTTTGGAAAACCATATTTTTGTTTCATCCAAAGATTTATTATATATGAAAGCCCCCAAGTTTTCCAGAAAAAATTCCATTACTGCTTCAGCTGCAATAATACCGATTTCTTCATTTCTCTCGTCACGGAAAAAAAGCTGTATATCATTTATTAACTTGTTTTGTTCTTCTCTGGTTAATTTTATCCTGTTTCTTCTACATACATCCCTTGTAGATACTTTTTTATCATCTGGCGTTATCATTTTTACAAACTCCTTTACAAGCATTTTATTCTCTGCGTGGGGTTTATCCATATTAGATGTTATAACAAAGATTAACTGTAAATCAGGTATCACATACAATCCCTGACCCCCGAATCCCGCTGCATAAAAGACATTATGTCCCTCAATATTGGTTATCCACCATAGATAGCCATACGGATTGTTTTCTGGGAAATTTGCATGTATATGCCCACTTGTTGACTCTTGTATGTATTCCGGTGAAATGATCTGATGATTTTCCCATAAACCGTGGTTTAGATATAAATATCCTAATTTTGCGATATCCCTTGTTTTCATTAATAAACAGTCATCTTCATAAAAATTGGTGTTCCACAAATAATCCTTTATCCCCAATGGTGAAAACAAGTTTTTATCAGCATATGAGGTAAAATCGACCCCTGATAGTTTCTCAATAATATAAAATAGAATTTGTGGGTCGGGTTTATATTCAAACACTTTACCAGGTTCATCCTTGATTTTTAGAGAAAAGGGAAGCCTGATATCATTATAATGTTCATCCTCAGGGAATCGGTAGTCTTTCGGAGGCCATTGAATTCCCGATGTTTTTGTTAAAAGGTGCTTAAGCGTTATCTTATAAAAGTTTTTATCAATGTTTCCCGGGATATCATTTGGAAAAATATCAACCACTTTCGTTTCAATGCTTCTGATTAGGTTGTTTTGAAATGCTGTCCCAATTACAGCAGATAAAAAACTTTTAAATATACATGCCGTCTCATGGAGTGAATTTTCAGAATACCCTTTTAAATATTTCTCATATACAATTGAACCATTTTTTACAATGAGCACGCTTTTTAAGTGCGAAAAGTCCTCTCTAATAATGTTATTTAGAGTATTTATAGCCTCCGTACTAATACCATGTTTTTCACGGTTTTCTTTTTTCCAACCTTTTGTTGGGTAATACGTTATTTTCACTCTATCTCTCCTCTATTATTCTTTCTTTCAACATCCTTACTAACCATTCATGGTCGATGTTATTGAAGAATCCCTTGATGAGACGAGATACTTATCATTCGTTTGTATTTCATAATATTTCTTGCTTTCATCTGTGAACAACCGAATACAAATATCCAAATAATTATAGCAATAATACGCGATTTTTTCTATATTTTTCTTCGTCAGTTCTGTTATACGTCTGGACAGGTCATTCAGCTTGGTCAGTTGATAAAAACTGCTTTGAGATACTCATTCATACGATACTTGCCCGAATCTATATATTCTTGTTTTCTCAACTTCCATGAGACTTCTCAGCTTTTTAGTAATTCTAGGACCCCAGCACATGCTGAAATCTGCGTATATTCCGCATCCACCCCAATTGCCTTAAGTTTTGCTAAAATCTCTACAGCTGCCATATAGAATTCATCAGTATCCCATTTGTCTGCATACTTGCTTTTGCATTCATTACGCTTTTCAACTGTCTCAAATGATATATCTGCTATTATAAGTTTTCCATTCTCTTTTAGAGAGTCTCTGAGTTTAACTATAAACTCAATCTTTTTATCATCATTCAGATGATGAATTGCATATGTAGAAATTATATAATCAAATTTTTCTTTCTGCAGTTCCATAGGTAATCCTTTGTTGAAGTCCCATTGCAGAATAATCGCACTAGGCATTTTCTCCAAAGATATCTGAATCATTTCTCTGGAAAAATCTACACCGTATATTACAGCACCGTCCTTATATAACCTGTGCGTCAGCACTCCAGTCCCGATTCCAACATCTAGGATCCTAGCTTTTTTCTTGCTTTGTATCTTATTATAAACAAACTCAAGCACCTCATAGTACCCGTCAAACGGGTATTCAACTGAGCTCTTCTTGACAAATTCATCATATTCTTCCGACCATCTATCAAATCCTCTGTCGTTCAGCATATGTTTCCCTCTGATTGTTGATTGATGCTTATCGTTTTATTGCTACTAGTCTTTAGTATAACATTATTTAGAATCAATAGGGCAAAAGATGCTATTTATTATTTTGTATTTTTCTTGGTATAAGCACATTATTATGTAATATAACAATCTTGTATAACATACTCCTTCAATAAATAACATCTCCTCTCAATGTATAATAACCCCTGCGTACTGCAAGATACCGCACATTCAAACGGGCAAAATAGAAGCCCGGACAGGTTAATCACCCTCCGAGCCTTGATATATGCACATCTCACTCGATGCGCCAATGTATTACTTGTATATGATTCTGACATTCAGCAACACTAAAGCTATGCCTTAGGCTGTATCCTCTCCTGATTGTTCATGTACGGTCTTAACACCTTAGGAATAGTAACGCTTCCATCCTCGTTCTGATACATCTCAAGCAACGGAATCAATATCCTTGGGGACGCAATCCCTGTATTATTGAGAGTGTATACATACCTTAGTGTACCCTCTTTATCGCGGTATTTGATATTTGACCGCCTTGCCTGAAAATCATTCAGGGTCGAGCATGAATGTGTTTCACAATAGCAGTTCCTGCTTGGCATCCAGGTCTCAACCTCATGCTTTCTTACTTGACCGATACCAATTTCTCCTGTACAAGCCAACGCTACACGGTACGGTAGTTCCAGAGCCTGTAATATTTCCTCAGTGTTTTTGAGGATTTCATAGTGAAACTTCTCTGCTTCTTCATCATCATTCCTGCATATGATAACCTGTTCGACCTTCTGGAATTGATGAACTCTATATAGCCCTCTTGTATCTTTGCCGTAAGTTCCGGCCTCACGTCTAAAGCAAGTTGAATACCCTGCATACCTTTTAGGGAGCTCATCAGAGCTCAGTATCTCATTCTGATGGTAAGAGACCAGCGCAACTTCAGATGTCCCAATCAAGAATAGCTCATCCTCTGTGACCTTATATGCCTGTTCATACCCTATTGGGAAATACCCTGTCCCTTGCATGGCACTTTCTCTTACCATATGAGGCACTGTCATTGGAGTAAATCCCTTTGATACAAGCATATCAATTACGAATCTGCATATAGCCATCTCCAAAAGAACTCCCTCATTTTTAAGGAAGTATGACCTGCTTCCTGCGAATTTAACCGCTCGAGGTATATCCACCAAGTCAAGCCTTTCTGCTAATTCTATATGGTCTTTGAGAGGAAATCCGAACTTAGGTATCTCCCCCCACCTTCTGATTTCAACGTTATCTTCATCACTCTTCCCGATTGGAACTTCAGGTGCAGGAACACTCGGAACCGTCAACATAATAGCGTCAAACTCACTTTTAGCTTGGAACAGCTTGCTTTCAAGTTCAGACAGTTCTTCCTTTATTGCCTTAACACGCCCTATTGCGGCATCTTTTTCAGTACCATGCAATTGTGGTGTATGCTTTGACAAGCTATTTCTTTCTGCTCTTAGCAAATCTACAGTAGCAGTCGTATCCCTTATCAAGGCATCAAGTTCAAGGAGCCTATCGATATCCACGCTCATCAGCTTATCAGAAACTGCCTTTTTGACAGTGCTCACGTTGTTCCTTATATAGTTAATATCCAGCATAATTAAACCCTCCTTAAATTCATAGATAGCCACACAAACAAAAAACCCCTCACCCCTGAACTAAATCAGGGACGAGAGGAATTACCCGCGGTGCCACCCTTGTTAATTGGACGAATCCAACTCAACTTAAACGCACAGTAACCAGTGCAACGGTTTGGCTCATCGCCAACGTCTCAGGAGCGGAATTCACTTTATGCTCAGGTTGGTTCACATCATCCACCAACTCTCTTACTCTGAACATATGCTACTTTCTCCATCATAGACTTTCCATATTCGATTATCGAGCTCGATATTTCCATTTATTCTATGCTATTATACAACAGAAAGCAAGAGGGTATTAATCATTTTTTCCACATATTGCTATTCACCCTTTCTATCCATCATGATTACAGCTTTATCCTGTAACAGCGAATCCAGCGGATTCAGCTTGTCAAAGTCCCTCTGCATATCATGCCCGTATATCGAAACATACCTTCTCACAATATCCATGCCGCTGTGCCCCTATATCTTCTGTAGCCGGAACGGGTCACCACCTGCCATAATCCAGTGAGAGGCAAATGTCCGTCTAAACCGATGCAGCCCACATTTATTCACCCCCCGCCCCTTTCCATACTTCCGTATTCCAAGCTCAGCAGCCCTCGCTCTCAGCTTCTGCCCGTACTGATTGGGAAAAAGGTAATCGTCCTGGGACTGGTGGTTACGGTACTCCAGGTATTCCGTCAGTACACGGTTCAGCCCCTGTGAGATAGGTATTATCTGCTGCCGCTTGTTCTTGCTGTGCCGAACATGCAGCATACTCTCCACAAGGTCAACATCAGCCACCTTTACATTGGATAGTGATTCTGCCCTTACCCCTGTAGCCAACAAGAGTTTTATGACAAGGTCTGGGAAATACTTTCTCCATGGCTCTGGTGGACCGGGTTCCCCCTATTCTGTATGGGATAATGAATCTGACGCTAATATTGATGGAGAAGCTATTCTTCCGATGTCTCAATACGATGTAATAACCTGGGCAGAAGAGAACTGACTGGAATAAATATGTAATCGGGGTGGCTCACACTCCTCGTTAAACAGCACACCTACGAATAGTTGTTATATTGACATTGACATATGATAACCGCTTGTAATGCATCCTATTGAAATTTGGCCCTTCAACAACAATAATCGCTTAAACTAAACGACGAATAAGCTCTTCTTTAGACCCGCTGAGCAGATCGATAGGAGAAAGGTGTAGCATGGTATATGCACCCGGAACTCGTTTGATGACAGCTCGTGCAGCGGAAACCATCATTTGAGCTGTCATTGCAGGATTGTCTATACTTATATCAAAATTAAAACGTTGATTATGCGTTGTCCCCGATATACCTTTGCGTTTGATGTTCGTACTATGCCCCATGTCGCTTATCGGATCTAAGTCTGAAACCTGTATAACAAGAGTTTCATCGTTTACAAAATATGGATCAGTTTTTATTAACATTGATACTGTATTAAAGTCAACTCCGTCTTCAATCACAACATAAACCATTCGGCGATGTAAACCTGCGCCCAACGGTATTGTGATAGACATTCCATCCTTCACTCCGGCAATTTCCTTAACGGCTACAGTATGTCCAATACTCATACCTGGCCCAAAATTGGTATATGTCAGTCCTTTTGGGGCAGCCGCCTCAAGCAATGCCCGAATAGCCGAATCAAGTCCTGGGTCGAACCCTACGGAAGTAACACACATGCTTTTTCCTTTTTTCGCAGCCGTGTCAAACCGAACATACAAATCGTATATTTCGCTGTGGATATCAAAGCAATCAACCGTCGTAATGCCTTTTAACAGAATTTCTTCTGCAAGATCAGGCACTTTTCGGCTCGGCACGCATAAAACGACCACTTGTACACCGTTTAGTTCGTCTACACTTCGTACAATTGGGATTTTTCCAAGATCACCATTTTCAAGCGTACGACTTATGACTCCAACAAGGTTAAAATCAGAGGCCTCATTAATAGCCTCTATTGCTGCCTTGCCAATGTTTCCATAACCCATTATTGCTGCATTAATCATAATTAACCACCTCCTAAATTATTTTTTATATTATAATGATATTTAATATATAAATATCATTTTAATTCTGTTACCGCTGTTGTATCCCTGCTTTAACCAATTATCGCTATACATCGTTGCTTCCCCAATATTGCTCCCATTTCTTTCACAAGTGAGGCACAATTCTTGCTTCTCTTTTATTGTCGTGATCTCCATTAGCTTAGGCAGTCCATCGTTTGGCATCCAGCCCAATGGTGAACCCTCCGAAAACGCAGAATTTTACT
>JAAYBT010000166.1 GCA_012730015.1 Clostridiaceae bacterium | reverse complement strand
TTTTCCCGCTTTTGTGTTCATACGCCTGCAAAATAACTCACCAAAAAAAGCCTAATGCATGAAACATTGTTTTTTAACATGAATAATAGTGTCGAAAACCCGATTTTGTGATAAATTATTATTGAGAAGCAAAATTCATTGCAAAAGGCGGAACACTTTATGCTGCAGCTTGCATTATGTGATGACAATATTGACGAGCTGTCCAATATGGTACAGCTTATAGATCTTTACCGGACATCAAGGCAGCTGAGCTGCGAATACGCCGTCTTCTCCAACGGCTTTGAGCTGATTTCGGCCTTGGATAAAGGAAAGCGTTTTGATGTATATTGTCTTGACATTATTATGCCGGGCTTTACGGGCATTGATGTCGCAAAGGAAATTCGTAGCTTTGACAAAACCGCGCCGATTTTATTCTTTACATCATCACCCGAATTTGCTCTGGAGAGCTATGCAGTCAAAGCCTTAAACTATGTACTAAAACCAATCTCAAAGGAGAAACTCTTCCTCACTCTTAACGAGCTGCTGGAGCAAGTAGGGGTAGAAAGAGATGAGGATGCCATTATTGTAAAGAGCAGCGAAGGTATTCAGAAAATATTGATTTCCAATTTGGTCTTCTCCGAGGTCATCGGTAGAAATGTGCTCTATCACCTGCGCTCCGGCAAGGTCATCGAATGTACGGAGCCTTTTTCAACTGTCTGCGACAATCTTATGAAATACGGGTGTTTTATCAAGCCTCACCGCTCCTTTCTTGTGAACATGCAGTATGTGGACACCATCGCAAACCACCAGATAGTATTACAGACTCTTTCCTCTGTTCCTATTGCCCAGGGGAAGGCGAAGGAAATCAAACAGCAGTATCTGGCCTATCAGATGGAGAGGGAATAATCAAATGGGGGAAGGTGCTTTAAATATGGCTTTAACAGTAATAGGGCTCTTGAGATTCGGAGTTTCTCTGGTCTTTGGCCTAGTGGTATCAGTTCTCTTTTTGGGAATAGGAAACACAAGGAAAAACAAGCTTGTTACAGCCTTACTCTGTGTAATTTTTCTTCTCGTTCAGACCACGAGCTGGTGGCTCTTGGGCCTGGATTTAACATCAAAGCTGTACCCGTTGATTATTCACCTGCCGCTGATCATAATATTCTCCTTGTACTATAAACGTCCCTGGCTCATATCCGCTATAAGCGTGCTTTCGGGCTATCTTTGCTGCCAGGCACCGCGCTGGGTCGGTTTCCTTGCCGGCGCTGCCTTTGGTAACAAACTTGCGGATCATGTTTTTTATATTGTAGCCGTCTTTCTCTCCTATTATTTCTTGAAAAGATATGTAGCTGCCTCAGTCCAGCAGTTGATGGAGAAATCCAATAAGTCCTGTTTGTTTTTAGGCGGAGTACCACTCTTCTACTATATATTTGATTACGTTACCACCATATACACGGATATGCTTTACAGCGGCGCAGAATGGGCTGTGCAGTTCATGCCCTCAACAATATCCGTCTTTTATTTTGTGTTTGTTATCCTTTACTACACTGAGACGCAAAAGCAAGCAGCCCTCCAAAGAGAACGGGATATGCTGGATGCGCAATTTCGGCTGGCCAAGACAGAGTTTGCTTCACTACGACAGATGCAGCAGAATGCCGCGTCCTATCGGCACGATATGCGCCACCATATTGCCCTTTTGCAGGGACTGGCCTCCAAGGAACACATCGCCGAAATCAAAGAATATCTGCAGACTGCCCAGGCCGATATGGATGCAATCACACCTATGCGCTTTTGTGAAAACGAGACCGTCAACCTGATTTTGTCCACCTACGACTCTAAAGCAAAACACGCACAAATCCAGCTGACGATAGATGCGAAGCTGCCTGACTCCCTGCACTTTAGTGATACTGAGTTGTGTTCGCTTTTGTCAAACGCTTTGGAGAACGCTATCCATGCCTGTGAAAAGATAGCGGACATCAATAAACGCATCATCCGCCTGCAAATGTACTCCAAGAATAATAAGCTGTGCATAGACCTTCGCAACAGCTACCAGACAGAGCCGACATTTCATCAGGGGCTTCCGATATCCAATGAGCAGGGACATGGCTTTGGCACAAAGAGCATGGTACATATCGTGGAGAGGCATGGCGGTGTTTTCCAGTTCTCGCTCAAGGATGGCTGGTTTATATTTCAGGCTACTGCATAGTAGCCCCTGTTTCTATTGATTCATCTTGTCGAGCTTTTTCGCTATACTCAATAGTTGGTGTCCGGCAGCAATCGTTAAATCATTCCAGGTCCTTCAGCCACATCTGAGCCGAGGCATCGCTGGGCATACGCCAGTCTCCCCTTGGAGAAAGACTGATTGAGCCAACCTTGGGGCCATCCGGTAAGCAGGAGCGTTTGAATTGCTGAGAAAAAAATCGTCTATAGAACAGCTTTAGCCATTTAGAGATTTCCTCCGGCTCACATTTTCCGTCAAATGCCTGCTTTGCTAGAAAGAGCACTTTCTTAGGCTCCGCACCGTACCTCAAGATATGGTAAAGGAAAAAATCATGCAGCTCATATGGGCCAATAATATCCTCTGTCCTTTGCTGTATTCCGCCATTATTGTCAGGCGGCAGTAGCTCAGGCGTAATCGGGGTTTCTGCGATTTGCAGTAAAACCTCTGATGCTGCCCGGTCAGACAAGTTGCTTGCAGCCCAGCCTACAAGATGTATTACAAGTGTCTTAGGAATGCTGCAGTTAACTGAATACATTGACATGTGGTCTGCATTATAAGTGCACCATCCCAAAGCCAGCTCTGAAAGATCTCCTGTACCTATTACAAGACCTCCCTGCTTGTTGGCAATATCCATTAAAATCTGCGTGCGCTCTCTTGCCTGCACGTTCTCGTAGGTAACATCATGATTATTCGGATCATGTCCAATATCCGCAAAATGCTGGAGACATGCCTGCTTTATGTCGATTTCACGAAGCAGGACTTCATAGGCTTTAATGAGCTCTATTGCATGCTCGTAAGTAGCATCTGTTGTGCCGAAGCCGGGCATGGTAACCGCTGTTATGTTTTCTCTGGGAATCCCAAGCATATCGAAGGTCCTTGCTGTGACAATCAATGCCAGCGTAGAGTCCAGTCCTCCCGAAACGCCCAGCACAGCATTCCTTATGCCGGTATGTACCAATCTTTTGGCCAGGCCCGCCATCTGTATGTCGAATATCTCCTTGCAGCGATTGTCCCTGATTGTCTCATCTGAAGGCACAAAGGGATGGGGGTCAATGGCTCTAATCAGCTTTGCATGGGCTATTGAACCCTTCACCTTCACCTTTTCTTTTTCGGACTTATCAAGGCCAATAGGACAAAGCTTGAATGGCACCTTTCTAAAGCTCCTCACGGGGATGTTTTCCTTAAAGCTGCTATTCTTAATCCTGTCATTCCGAAGCCTCTGTACGTCTATCTCACTAACGGTCAAATGCCCTTTCCTCAAAAACCTTTCAGACTCCTTAAGCATCTCGCCGTTCTCGGCAATCATTGCGTGCCCGCCGAATACAAGGTCAGTCGTAGACTCATCGACGCCCGACGATGTATAGATGTAGCCCGCGGAGCACTTGCCGGACTGTAGCCTTACCAGCTCTCGCCTGTACTCGGACTTAGCAATTATCTCATTGCTGGCAGAAAGATTAAATAGCAGCACTGCACCGGCCATGGCCTGATATGAGCTTGGAGGAACCGGAGCCCATAGGTCTTCGCAAATCTCAACTCCAAAGCATACCGATTCTGGCCCAGCCGATTCAAACAAGAGGTCGATGCCAAAGGGGATATCTTTGTCAAAATTTATGTCTCTATTCAAAAAATTTATCGAGTCAAAGAGCCTAACCGCCTGATCAACTGCTTGAGTTCCCGATGCAAACCAGCGCTCCTCGTTAAGCTCTCTGTACCCGGGAATATTTATCTTAGGAACGATGCCCAGAATCTTGCCCATTTGCAGTACTGCAGCGCAATTGAAAAGCTGATCATCCACATGCACAGGCAGGCCGACAATAGCAGTTATATCCAAGGCCTTTGTGCTCTCCGCTACCCTTATCAGCTCCTCCAAAGACCTTCTCAGAAGTAAATCCTGCTGTAGCAAATCGCCGCAGGTATAACCCGTCAATGACAGCTCGGGAAAGACTACAATCTGGGAAGAGGCCTCATCCGCCTCCTTTATCAGCCCTATAATCCTGTCCGCATTATGGCTGCAGTCAGCCACCTTCAATTCCGGCACTGCCGCGGCAAC
Source organism: Clostridiaceae bacterium (assembly GCA_012730015.1). Classification (GTDB taxonomy): domain Bacteria; phylum Bacillota; class Clostridia; order Acetivibrionales; family DTU013; genus JAAYBT01. Next base: position 15,845 of record JAAYBT010000166.1, on the reverse strand, counting down.
TCTCACAAATCCATAATCCATCATCCACCGCTTCCTCTCAGCTTTGTTCCAGGGGACATTCTCTAAGGGGACATTTCTTGTTATTGCATCTGTAGGAGTGTCCCCCGTACATTTAGAGGACCTTTCTTGTTATGGTATTTGAAGAAGTGTCCCCCGTACATTTAGGGGACATTTCGTGTTATGGTATTTGAAGAAGTGTCCCCTTACATTATATCACTTTTTCAGGCTACTGATGCGCTCCAACAACTTTTCATACATTTCGGTAAACTTAACCTTCTTAGCCCGCTCCTCCTCGACTACGTTTGCGGGGGCCTTAGCCACAAATCCGGCATTATTCAGCTTACCCTCCACCCTTTCGAGCTCCTTCTCCAGGTTAGCCTTTTCCTTCTCAAGCCTCTCAATTTCCTTCTCTATGTCTACCAGGTCCTCAAGAGGTATATAAATTTGCGCACCTGCAATCACTGCTGCCACCGCATCGGCAGGTATGCCGGCTTTATCCTGCTGTACAGCTATCTGCGAAGCTCCCGCCAGACGCTCAAACAGCCTTTCGCCCTTACTTAAAACCTGACCATTAGCAAGCCCGGTCACAAAAATCAGCTTATTCTTCCTGGATGCCGGTACATTCATCTCCGCCTTAAGGTTCCTGACCGCCTTAATGGCATCCATTATCAGCTGCATTTCCTCTTGCGCCTCAGGAAAATACAGCTTCTCATCATACTGAGGCCATGCTGAAATCATTATGCTTTCGTCGTCATTAATCAAATGCTTGTAGATCTCCGACGTGATAAAGGGCATATAAGGATGCAGCAGCTTCATTGCATTACCAAGCACATAGTTCAAAGTCCACTGCGCTTCCAGTCTGGTGCTATCCTCCGTGTCAAAGAGCCTTGGCTTGACTAGCTCTATATACCAGTCGCAGAATTCATCCCATATGAATTCATATATTTTCTGCAGGGCAATACCCAGCTCGTAGTTCTCCAGATTCTCAGTCACTTCAGCAATTACGCTGTTAAGCCTGCTTAGAATCCACTTGTCCGGAGCAGTTAATTTTGACTTATCAACACCGCCAAAATCAACATTTTCATCAAAATTCATTAAAACAAAGCGGGTTGCGTTCCAAATCTTATTGGCAAAGTTTCTGCTGGACTCTATCTTTTCGGCTGAAAAGCGCTGATCATGTCCCGGAGAGCTGCCGATGGTAAGCGCAAAACGCAGTGCATCGGTTCCATACTCCGATATAACCTCCAATGGGTCAATGCCGTTGCCAAGAGACTTGCTCATCTTTCTGCCCTGAGCATCTCTGACCATGCCATGTATGAAGACATGGGAAAAGGGCTCCTTCCCCGTTTGCTCAAGCCCCGAGAAAATCATCCTTGCCACCCAGAAGAATATGATGTCATAGCCGGTAACCAACACACTGGTAGGGTAAAAATACTCAAGATCCTTTGTTTTGTCCGGCCAGCCCAAGGTAGAAAAAGGCCAAAGAGCTGAGCTAAACCATGTGTCAAGCGTATCGGGGTCTTGTTCAAGCTTAGTGCTGGCGCACTTGGAACAAGACTCAGGGCGATCCTTATCAACCATAGTGTTTCCGCATTCCAGGCAATAATAAGCCGGTATGCGGTGGCCCCACCACAGCTGCCTTGATATGCACCAGTCCTGAATGTTCTCCATCCAGTTGAAATATATCTTGGAGAACCTCTCCGGTACAAACTTAACAGTGCCATTTCTAACAACATCTATTGCAGGCTCCGCTAGAGGCTTCATCTTTACGAACCACTGTCTTGACATGATTGGTTCGATAACCGTATCACATCTATAGCAGGCGCCAACATTGTGCTTGTGAGCCTCTATCTTTACCAGCAGGCCCAGTGCCTCCAAATCCTTAACAATCTGCTTCCTTGCCTCATACCTGTCCATGCCGGCATACTTGCCTGCCGCCTCATTCATTTTCGCCTCATCGTCCATGACCCTTATCTGTTCCAGATTGTGCCTCAAACCTACCTCAAAGTCATTTGGATCGTGGGCAGGAGTGATTTTTACCGCACCGGTACCAAATTCCTTATCCACATAGGAGTCGGCTATAATTGGAATTTCTCTGTTCATCAGAGGCAATATGGCTGTTTTTCCGATTAGCCCGGCGTACCTTTCGTCCTCAGGATTAACTGCCACAGCAGTATCGCCCAGCATGGTCTCCGGCCTTGTGGTTGCAACGATTATAAACTGGTCACTATCCTTTATCGGATATTTCATATGCCAGAAGCTGCCATCCTTCTCCTCATACTCAACCTCAGCGTCCGAGATGGATGTCTGACACTTGGGACACCAGTTGATAATGCGGTCTCCTCTGTATATAAGTCCTTTGTTGTAGAGGTTTATGAAGACCTCAACTACAGCCCTGGAAAGGCCCTCGTCCATGGTGAATCTTTCCCTTTCCCAGTCGCAGGAGCTGCCTAGCTTTTTAAGCTGCTCAACAATCCTTCCCCCGTAGACTCTCTTCCATTCCCAGGCCCTTTCAAGGAATTTCTCTCTGCCAATCTGCTCCTTGGTAATGCCCTCCTGAGCCATGGCTTCAACTATTTTCGCCTCAGTTGCTATGCTGGCATGGTCGGTGCCGGGCAGCCACAATGTGCAATAGCCCTGCATCCTTCTCCAACGTATCAGCGTGTCCTGCATTGTATTGTCGAGAGCATGCCCCATATGAAGCTGGCCTGTAATATTCGGCGGCGGAATCACTATTGTGAAAGGCTTTTTGCTTTCATCCGGCTCGGCATGAAAGTAGCCCCTGTCCATCCATTCCTTGTATAACCGATCCTCTACCTGCTGCGGATCGTAGGTCTTCGCTAAGTTCTTTGTCTCTTCCATCTTGCATTCCTCCTATAGTTCATTCTCTATTACATGAAAATCCTTCAAAAGCATTATTTATATATACAAAAAAACCCTCGTCCAAATAATTTCTTGGACGAAGGCTATTCTCCGCGGTACCACCAAAATTCCCCATCGGGCTTCCTGCCATTGGGGCGGCTTATAGAAATAACGGCTCCTACCGCTGCAGTTTGTAAGGAAAAACTCCATAATCCTCTGCAGAACTCCCGGGCGACCTTCAACACCATATTCCCAAAAGGTCTCTCAGCCAGTGAACCTTTCTCTCTTTAGGGCATGTATCGTTTACTCCTCCCGATCATGGTCAAATACCGTATTTAGTTACATATGATATTATACGAAATGAAAAAATGTGTCAAGGGAAAAGTCGCGTCTTTATTTTCATTATTTTTATTGTGTGGGGCTCCATATTTCTGTATAATTTACTTGCTTGATGCGAAAGGTAAAAAAATAATGAATTTGCTTGGAGTGAATTGAATGAATAAATTGAACGGTGGAGTCACGGCTCCGGAGGGCTTCTTTGCTACCGGTATAGCCTGCGGAATAAAGGGGAATGGGAAGAAGGATCTGGCAATTATCTGTTCGGAGGATAGCGCCGCTGCCGCAGGGGTTTTCACGACTAATAGGGTGAAGGGACATTCCTTGCAGCTTACGATGGAGCACATTAAAAGCGGCTATGCAAATGCGATTGTAATTAACAGCGGCTGTGCTAACGCATGCTTGGGCAAAAAGGGCTATGCCGATGCCCTGGAAATTGCAGCAATTACCGCAGGCCTTCTGGAATGTGAGCCCAATGATATTTTAGTAGGATCCACAGGCGTTATAGGCAAGCCGCTGAATATGGAACTGATTCGCCCCGGGCTGGAGGCTCTTGTGTCCGGAATGGAGCCCGAAGGAGGCCATGATGCGCAGGAAGCCATTATGACTACCGATACGATTTTCAAGGAAATTGCGGTAGAGGTTGAACTGACAGACAGCAGCATAGTAATAGGTGGTATGGCAAAGGGGTCCGGCATGATTCATCCAAATATGGCAACAATGATCGGAGTGCTTACAACCGATGCCAACATATCCAGGAGGCTGCTGGATAAGGCCTTAAAAGAGGTCGTAGAAAAAACCTTCAACAGAATTACCGTCGACGGTGACACCAGCGTATGTGACATGGTGCTGATACTAGCTAACGGCATGGCAGACAATGCAGGCATTATTGATGAAGACGATGATTACCTAGCCTTCAAAAAGGGTCTTGAGGAAGTCTGCAATTATCTAAGTAGGCGCATTGCAAGAGATGGCGAAGGTGCAACAAAGCTCATCGAGGTAGTGGTTGAAAACGCCGCCAGCCCCGAGGATGCTCACAAGGCTGCCTCTACAATCGCAACATCTCCTCTGGTCAAAACAGCAGTTTTTGGAGAGGATGCCAATTGGGGCAGAATTATTACTGCAGTTGGCTATTCCGGTGTTGAGTTTGATCCCGACTATACCGATATATATATAGGGGATATTTTAGTCTGTAAAAACGGGTGTGCAGTAGATTTCGATGAAGGAGCCGCCAAGGAGGCCCTGAAAAAGGACGAGGTCAAGCTACTTGCCAACATAAATAAGGGCGTTTATTCGGATCGAGTATTGACCTGTGATTTTTCCTTGGAATATGTTAAAATTAATTCAAGCTATCGTTCATAGTAACCGTTTGCAGATGTACTATATTATTAACAAGGAGGGGTCAGTATGAGCACAAAGCAATATGTCGTATTTTCTATCGATGGAGAGGAATTTGGCCTAAGCATTGAAAATATCAGCAGCATAGAGAAAATGCTCGAAATTTTCAAAATACCAAATGCACCTGACTATATTGAAGGTCTGGCAAATCTGAGAAGCAAGGTACACACGGTATTCAATCTCAGAAAGCGCTTCAATCTGCCCAGTATTGAATTTGATGACGACACAAAGATTATTATTGTCAATACCTCTTCAGCGGAAATCGGTATTATCGTTGATGAAGTGCATGAAATAGTCAAGGTAGACGAGGATCAATTCTCTCCAATGCCAAGTTCATTATCCAATTTGAAGGATAGATTCTTAAGTGGAACCGCCAAAGTTGATGATCGGCTTATCATGATACTCGACTCCGAGAAGGTTTTATCCGATAAGGATGCAGAAGATTTTGTGAAAGCCGAATGAAGTAGGATTACAAGCGTGTCCCAATTATGTGAAGAAATCTGATGAATGAAGGTTCAAAATCCATCAGTCTATAATAATCCGTATCGAAGGTATGGGCGGCAACAAGTATGCCGTCCCTTCCCGACGGGTTACCCGTATCAACAATGACCGGAGAATGATCAAAGCGTTTACTGTCGGAGAAGGAGACCTGTGCAATGTCACCAGGCTCTGCGTGCTCTGCGTCCGTGACCTGTGCAAATGGTCCCGGCCCATTATTATTGATTAAGAAGTCATACAAATAGTTAACACCGGTCCAGGATGCCGTTCTGTTATAGGAGCTTGTGTAGTACCAGCCATATACAGGTGTATAATTCATGATGCCGCAACCGGCAAAGATACACTGTGAGGCAAAGTTTGTGCAATCTCCTCCAATATTCTCAAAGTCCAAGTAGGCGGGATTTCTTGCATAAGCCCATTTATGTGCATATTCCACAGCCTTTCGCCTTTCATATGATCGTATTGACAGGTGTCTCATGATCATTCCTCTCAACTAGCGCATTTTGCGATGTATCAAGTCCTAAACTTCGCAGCCCAATATATTGCGGGTATGTCTGTAAGCTCATCACTATATACTATGCTGCTAGACTGAGAACCGTCCCAGAAGTAGGTAACTGAAGGAAGGGTGAAAAGATGCCAAATGAATTAATTTATGCAGTAGAGGATGATGTCTGCATACAGCAGTTGCTCCAATACATTTAAAAGCTTGGCTACAGATGCAGACATCATGCGTCAGGGCGATATTGAGCAGCATGACAAATTGTGTCGTGACTGTTTCACTATATTACCATGGCAGCGGCTTACCTGTGTGCTCCATATATAACTGATCCTTCGGAATCTTATCGATTTCAAGAGCGATCTTAACAATATCTCTGGCGCTTTCCTCGGGGGATACCGAATTACTGCTTTCCATAGCTGGCTGACCGCCCATAGCAGTACGCATCCAACCCGGATGAAAGTTGAGGACTCGAACAGCCCGTTTTGAAAACTCATTCGACATAATTTTAGATCCCATATTTAATGCCGCCTTAGACATGCAATATGAATACTCTTGTTCCCTCCAGCAATTGCCTATACTGCCTGCTTCAGATGAAATATTGATAATTACTGTGCCGCTGCTTAAGAGCGGTAATGCTGCTTTACATACCCTAAGAGCACCAACAGCATTAATGTTGTACATAGATGTGCACATGTCAAGATCAGTTTCTGCCAGCCCAACTTTCTCTTTATAGCTAAATACTCCGGCAACATTATAGAGTATATCAATTTGCTTACCATTTTCAAGAACTTCCTGCATTGCATTTACAACACTATCTGTGACAGCAATGTCACATTGCTGGATTCGCAATAGATCCGTCCCTTCCTCCAGATGCTTCAACTCATCAGTAAGTGCATAATCATATGCATAGACGTGATCTTTCATCTCCAGGTGAAGCATTGCAATATTGTATCCTAACCCGCGTCCGGCTCCGGTGACAACAATCGTTTTATTCATACCATTTTACCAAACCCAATTAAAATGAGTCCCTTTCCTTGTGCTTATTTAATTGCCTTGAGACGAATAACATTCCACGAGAGCTTCGGTAATGAAGCTGTCACTGTGCTGCCATCCATCTGAGCATTGCCATTGTTGTGAGGTACTACTCGGTTGGGATCCTCCTCAGTATTTGTATCTTTGGCATTTTCACTCTCGAGTACAATATGCTTATCAACAGCATAGTTTCCAAAGCCTCTCAGATCTATCTGAACAGGTAATGCCTCATCGATACTGCGGTTTATGGCAAATACCGTAATATCTCCGTTATCATCCATTACAGCTGCCTCGTCAAGATAAGGCACATCGGCAAAATCAGTTGAATCATATTTAGGCGAATCGACCGATGTCAGCAGCGACGTACCTCTTCCATACTTAGAGTACATAAGAAATGTATAGTATGGAGGCAGAACCCATGCGCCCCCTCCGTCTCTTGTGCGGATGTGCGAGATGCAGTTTACCAGCTCTGACATGCATGCTATTTCTACACGATCAGCATGCTTTAGTACTGTAAGCAGCATACTGCCAAGCGCCAATGCATCCTCCATAGTGTAAACGTCTTCAAGAAGCGGCTTTACGACTTTCCATTTATCATCGAATCGTGCTTCCTCAGCTATAGAATGCCATGTGTTAAACTCATCAAAGGATATATTGACCTTTTTGTTGCTTCCCTTCTTTGCCTTGATATAATCGATAGTTGCAATCGCTGTCTTAAAATACTGATCTGTTATCAATGACTTTGCCAAATAATTCGGTGTATCATTTTTTGCATTACCGATATATTGATGAATGGATAAATAATCAATAAAATCATATGACTCTTCCAGCGCATCAGCATCAAAGCTGGGGAAAGAAGCCTGTCCCGGTGAAGATGAGCCTGCGAGTACGGTTTTGATATTGTCATCCAGCAGTTTCATGCCTTTTGACGCTTCTCTTGCTAGTCTTCCATACGCTGTCCCTGTCGTTTGTCCAACCTGCCAGACACCATCAATTTCATTGGTCAGGCACCAGTATTTATAACCGTGGGGATCCCGATAACCGTGTTTGATTCTTAGGTCAGACCAGTAGGTGCCTTCAGTAAAATTGCAGTATTCAACACAGTCCATAGCCTCCAGAACTCCTCTGGTTGCAAGATTGACAGTCATCATGACATCCGATCCGTTAAGCTTTGACCATTCATAAAATTCATTAAGGCCGAATTGATTCGTTTCAATACATTGCCAGGCAACCTCCGGTCTCCTCTTCCTTTCTTCCTTTGGACCTATCCCGTCCTCCCATCGAAATGTAGACGTATAATTTCCTCCGGGGTATCGGTTCAAGGTGAGATTCAGAGGCTTTGTCAGCTCCAGAACGTCCTTGCGGAACCCTTTTTCATCCGCCGTAGGGTGACCGGGTTCATAGATGCCACCGTATACGCATCTTCCTAAAGGCTCAACAAATGAACTGAAAACCTTTTCATCTATCTTTGAAATAACGTAGTCTTTATCTAGCACAATTTTTGCCAGCTTCATTAAATATACCTCCTGCAATTTTAGTTACAAAGTTAAATTTCATTATGCTTGTATGACTTCGATTTCAACTCCGTTCGGATCAACTACCAGCATAACGGTCTTGTCGATCTGCGGGATATGTGTCGGATGCAGATTGATACCATATCCCTCCTTCTCACAACGTCTTTCTATTTCAGAAAGATCATCCGTGCATATGGCAAAATGCCTATATACACCTGTGTCAGTATTGCCGGTCCTCCAGCTCTTTTGCGGATTTTTGTACTCAATCAGCTCCAGCTTGACACCGGGTAATTGATAGTAATGCAATACATGATCCCCAAGATCTACATCATTCAATCTCTTTAATTCAAATACATTTTCATAGAATTTACGTGTGGTTTCCATGTCAATGCAGTTTATCGTTATATGATCCAATCCTAATAATTTCATATTTCCACATCCCTAGCTCATTTTTAGAATACTCTGTGCTGTCTCTTCATCAGTTATTAGTACATCAACATATTTCTTCCTCAATACACCTAAAAGCGCCTTCATCTTATTAGGGCCTGTTGCAACGCATACTTTTTTCTTAATCTTTGCGAACGAGTCCAAGTCAATCGAAATCGTCCTTTCATCCAGCTCCCGATCGCACACTTCGCCATACTGGTTGATAAAATGCGCGCACAAGTCCCCAACAGCATCCTTCCGGATCAATCTTTGCAATGATTCATTGTCAATGTACCCACCGCGATACAACACGTTTTCTTCCCCGAAGCTGCCTACCGTAAATAGCGCAATATCAGCACCCCTGCTCATATTGAGAATGTTACTCATATTGCTGTCGCTATATATTGCTTTCTTTATATCTGCGCTTTGAACAAGTACAGGCAGGGGAATAAATAACGGAGTACCATTGTATGCCGACGCAATATTGGTGGAGATTTCAGCTACGTATATTTTCTTATCGAGATTCGTTGTTCCGCCGCACAATTGTATAGATGTAACGTTCTTTATATCCGTGCGCTTGCGCATTTTAGTTGAAATCTCATATACGGTTGATCCCCATGTATATGCAATTGTCATATTACTCTTGATGATGGTTTCAATATATTTACAGGCCTCTCTTACAATTTCCGAGGTCAGGTGCTGCCCGTCCTTCATGTGCTGCTTGCTCACAATTTTAGCCTTTTCCAGACCGAAAAGCTCTATGATATGGCGCTCAAGTTCAGTCTCATCTTCCAACAGATCGTTGACCTTGATCTCAACTATCCCCATCTTACGCGCCTTCTCCATGATCTGGCTGACATAGCCGCACGAAACTCCCAGCTGAGCAGCGATTTCTTTCTGACTCATACCATAGTTATAATACATCTTGGATACTTCCACCATCAAATGCATTTTGCCGCTCACATTAATCTATCCCTTTAGCAAATTTTGTTAGATATACTAAATATTATACTTCAACATACTCTATGTCAAGAATCCTGCACAGTGCGTTGAAGCGGCTTCTCCAATCTCCCAGGAAGAGAACCTCATGATGCGTCCCGCCGTATGTCAGCCAGTCGTTCATCGCCTTTTTAATTCCGGAATCCGGTCTGAAGAACGAATGATTCATCGGAACACCCGGCAGATCTTCCGTATCAAGTATCGTTCCCTTTGAAACGATTAGTCTGTAATGCTCTCCCTCTACGGCTACCAGCGATATCAGAGTCGATACTCCGGGCTCAACATTGAACTTAGGTGTAGGTGGATTGTCAAGGTCGCCTATGTCAAGCGGGCGATCAATCAATGTAACACCGCGATCCTTGCGTGCAACCTTCCAATTGCCTTCACCCATATGGCTCAGCATCGCTGCATCCTTACCAAAGTCCAGAGAATACATTTCAGTGAAGTGTGGATCGCCTATCATCATGTGACCTATTACAGTCATGAGTAATACATTTGTGTCGCCTTCAGCTGCATATCCATAGCCCTTTGCCAACAGTGACGAGCCCCCAAGAATTGGAATCTGTTTAAAGCGACCGTCATCCTTGTAGACATTGAAGAACTGCGAGAAACCGTCATATCCGTTTTCAACCATGAATTTTTCAAAGCCCAGCTGCATACGGACTGCATAACGATGATTCTCAACCGGCAGCTTCGGGTCTATCTTAAAATTCTTTTTGTCTTCCTCGATCTGTCGATCTATTTCGGCCTCGGTTACGGCCTCCATCTTATTATAGACAGACCCAATGGTTTCATGATTTGCTTCTATCCCGAATTTTCTGCATAACGCAGCATCATCTCCAAGGATATCCCCCATGTTGTGCATACGCCCAAATATGGCTACCTTTGTTTTCTTCAGCCTATTACAGGTGTTTGCCGCAGTAGCCCAGTCTTCAAAGAAGGACTTGAAAGCATCTGATTTCCAGTCCTCAGTGATGATTGCAGGTTTAATCCCACAGCGCATCAAAACGTTGGATGTATCCTGTATGCCATGGATTCCCTGGTTGGTCGTACATAATATCCAGTCCCAGTTTGAAGTTACATCGGGCAGAGGCTGAATGTTTGCCAACAGGACAGGCAGATTATTCTTCTTCATTGCCTGTATCAGCCTGTTTCCGGGGCTGTATAACAGGTTTACGATCATGATGCCGTCATATTCCTTGTCATTGAAGTGCTTCACGATTCTTTCGATATCTTCCCTTTCTTTTGCAGGTCCGGGAAAATCAATTTCAGCTGCATCCTTCAGCTGGTCAACGACCTGTCTTGCAAATGCTTCCTGCATCTTTGGCAGTTCCGGCTGGGATTTGTCATACAAGCCCTGCATCAGACCCAAAAATCCGATTCTTGGTTTTTGTTTTGTAATCATTACAATGCCTCCTTTTCAATAAATAAATAAATATATTATTTTTCTGCCCAATTAAGCGAGCGTTCCACGGCTTTTTTCCAGCCCGCATACAGTTCATCGCGCTTTTCCTTTGTCATCCTGGGATAGTATGTTTTAGCGATCTTCCAATGTTGTTTTAGCTCCGATGTATCTTTCCAGAATCCGATACCCAGACCGGCAAGATACGCTGCCCCCAATGCAGCCATTGATGTTATCTCCGGCAGTTCTACAGGGATTCCCAGGATGTCTGCCTGGAATTGCAGTAAAAATTCGCTCTTTGTCGCTCCGCCATCTACCCGAAGGGATGGCAATTCCTTACCAGTGTCTGCCACCATTGCCTCAATGACATCTCTCGTCTGATACCCCATCGATTCAAGAGCGGCACGACATATATGCTCCTTTGTTGTCCCACGAGTAACCCCGATCAGCATTCCTCTTGCATATGGATCCCAATAGGGAGCACACATTCCTGTAAAAGCAGGGACCAGGTATACATTGCCTGTATCTTCAACCTTCTCGGCCAGCAAGTCACATTCCCTTGATTCTTTTATTATACCCAGCCCATCTCTAAGCCATTGCACAACTGCTCCACCGACAAAGACAACGCCTTCAAATGCATACTGTACCTTTCCGTTTATCACCCAGCCAAGATCCGTTGTCAAACCATAGTTTGACTTGAGCGGTTTGTCGCCAATATTCATGAAAAGCGCCATGGAAGTACCATATGTATTCTTAGCCATTCCAGGCTCAAAGCAGGTCTGTCCGATTGTAGCGGCATGCTGATCTCCTGCATCTCCGGAAATCGGAATCTCCTGGCCAAAAAATACATCAGGATCGGTCATCGCAAGTGCTTCACACGAAGAAGGCTTTAATTGAGGCAAAATACTTTTTGGTACACCGATCTTGTCAATCAATTCATCGTCCCAGTCCAATGTGTGGATATTAAGCAGCAATGTACGAGATGCATTTGTATAATCTATGACATGGGCTCTCTTACCGCTCAGATTCCACATCAGCCAGGTATCGACGGTGCCCATCATGATTTCCCCTGCATCGACTTGTTGCTGAACGCCGGATACATTTTCAAGGATGAATTTAATTTTGCTTGCAGAAAAATATGGGTCTATCAGAAGCCCCGTCTTTTGATTGATCAGCTCTTCCAGACCTTCCTGCTTCTTCATTCGTTCACAGATCGGCGCCGTTTGTCTGCTCTGCCAGCAGATGGCATGATAAACGGGTTCTCCCGTTTTGCTGTTCCACAATGTTGTAGTCTCTCTCTGATCCGTAATACCAATGGCCGCAATTTCTTCCGGCTTAACGATATCTCTCGCAAAAATCTCATTGAAGCAGCCCAATACACTTTGCCAGATATCGTCAGCATCATGCTCTACCCAACCGGGCTGCGGATAATATTGTTTGATATCTCGTGATGCCTGCTCAACAATTTGACTTTCATGATTTACTACAATTACTTTTGTTGAGGTCGTCCCTTGATCAATTGCCGCAATATATTTCCTCTGCAATCTTTATACGCCCCTTCCGTAATCATGCTGTTATCGGTTTACAATAACGGCTTTCATTACTTTACCGCCATTAATGTCAATAAAAGCTTGTTCAATTTCATTGAGGTCATATCTCTTTGATATATATTTCTCTACACAAATCTCTTCGCGGCATATCATGCCCATAGCCTGCTTGTTTTGTTCGGGTGTAGAAGCATGGACACCATATACACTGATTTCCCTGTAATGTATCAGGTTGCTGTCGATATAGCACATTGAGTCACCGGTAAGGCCGCCGAAGAGAGATATCCTTCCGCGTTTTGCCAGTAAATTCATCCCATCCGTCTGGGCTTGTCCCACCGAACATGCAATGATAGCTACATCGGCTCCCTTCCCGCTTGTCATCCTTCGTATCTCCGCAACAGAGTCGGTTTCCCTAGAGTTGATGAAGTGAACCTTTTCTAGGAGCTCTGCTGCTTCTCTGATACGCTCCGCCGAGGGTTCGATGATGAAAACGTTCTTTACGCCTGCATGTAAAGCTAGTTCCGCATGCATGCACCCAACAATACCGGATCCGAAGATAACGACATCGTCTTCCTTCCCTATATGCAGGTAAGATTGCGCATTGATGGCGCAGGCCAGCGGTTCGCTCAGGGTATATATTGTATAGTCCTCCACTTGCGGTAGTTTATACACATTGCCCATTTTAAACGCCTGTGCCGGAATGAGCATGTATTCGGCAAAACCGCCGTCATATTGGTATCCGATGGTCTTCAAATCATCACACATATTGGTATGCCCACTTTTACAGCTGTAGCAAACTCCGCAGCCAATAGCGGGTGCGACGGCAATGTGATCTCCTACATGGAAATCGGCGGAGACACCATCTGACAATTCCGATATCACCCCAACTACCTCATGTCCTATTATCCTGCCGTCATCTATTTTGGTGCTTCCAAAGCGGTAGGTTCTTATATCTGTGCCGCAAATAGAGCAGGCCGTTACTTTAAGCAGAGCTTCGCCTGCCTGCATGACAGGTATCGATCTATCCTGAAGCTTAAATTTCCCGTCTTTAAAATAAACATAAGAAAGCATCTATATCTCCTGTAATCAATATTATTTAGAGGGATCGAAAATCACCTTTGTAAACATTTCAGTCCTGTTATACATCATGTTAAACGCAGACTGGCATTCTTCCAAACTTACAACGTGAGTAATCAGATCATTGAGCTTGATCTTGCCAGAATTCATGAACATAAGTGCGCTTTCCCACTCATTGATCGGAAGAGGAGCAATGGATGAATTCCAAGATCCTATTACGTTCAGTTCACCTCTGAGTATCTTGCCCAACGCCTTGTTTGGCAGTAGTAGGTCATCATAGGAAATTCCACAGTATACGACCGTTCCCATTTTTCTGACACATTCGATTGCCTGTACCTGTGTATATTTGCTTCCTGCAATCTCAATAGCTGCATCTGCACCTTGTCCATCGGTATTGTCATAGACAGCTTTTGCTACACCGCACTCTTTTCCATTGATAACAACATCTGCTCCAAGCTTTTTGGCCAGCTCCAGTTTCTCATTGATTATATCTACTGCAATCACTTTATTGCAGCCCAGATTTTTCAGCCATTGGATTGCTATAAAGCCGATAGCGCCCAATCCAAATACAACTGCTGTCTGACCTGCCTCAATATTTGCCTTTCTGACGGCGTGCAACGCTACGGATACGGGATCAGTCATTGCAGCCTCATAGTAGCTTACATTATCGGGAATCTTCAATATGTTTTCATCACTTACAAGGATATATTCCGCCATAGCACCGTCGATGCGTGATCCATAGTAATCATAGTCATCGCATGTAACGGCATGCCCGATTTTACAATAATTACACTTTTTGCAATTGACCAGAGGCATGACGGTTACTCTGTCGCCCTCTTTTACACTGGATACGTCCTGCCCTATTCCTACTATGTCTCCGGAAAACTCATGTCCGATTATGATTGGGTAATGGTATGCTCCTCTGGACATTACTCGCGGTATATCTGAGCCGCAAACGCCGCAGGCTTTTACTTTAATAAGTACATCATTCGGTTTGCTTATCGCAGGTACATCAACGTTTTGACAACGTACATCACCCGGAGCAAACAACTGTACTGCTCTCATTTTTTCTTGCATAACAACACCTCATCTATAACAATTTCAATTAATATTATCCATTCACTATCTTTACTGTCGCACTGGTCCCCAGCCTGCTTGCTCCCGCCTTTATCATTGCAACAGCGGTTTCGTAATCCCTGATTCCGCCGGATGCCTTTACACCCATGCTGTCTCCCACTGTCCTTCTCATCAATGATACATCTGCTTGTGTTGCGCCACCGGTACTGAACCCTGTTGATGTCTTGACAAAGTCTGCGCCGGCTTTCTGCGCCAGCTTACATACCGTAACCTTTTCCTCATCAGTTAGCAGGCAGGTTTCTATAATTACTTTTACAATTGCCTTTTCATTTACCGCATCAACTACTGCTTTGATGTCATTCTCTACATACTGCAGATTGTTTTCCTTCAGAGCCCCGACATTGATTACCATATCGATTTCCTGTGCACCCGACTCAGCCGCGTCCTTTGCTTCAAAAGCCTTCGCCCTTGTAGACATGGCACCTAAAGGAAATCCTACAACAACACAGGTTTTTACATCAGAGCCCTTTAACTGCTCTACTGTCAGCGCCGTATAGCATGAATTAACACAAACCGATGCGAAACCGTTCTCCAGCGCTTCCTTACACAGCTGCACAACCTTTTGGCTTGTAGCATCAGCCTTTAAAATCGTGTGATCAAACATTTTTGCAAATTTTCTTTTGTCTTCCATATCTTCGCCCTCGATTTATCAAATTTTATCCTTTTACTACACCAATAATCATCCTGTTAGCTTAGGCATGTGGTTTGATATTAAGATTTACACCAAGTTGATCCTCAGTGTCTACGAATGTATAGCTTCCACCAGGATAATAGCCATAATGGCGTACCGGCATTCCGCTATCTTCAAACATCTTAATGACTTTATCCCTGTTCTCATCAGAGCCCACGGTAAATCCGAGATGATGGACACCATTTCCGTGCTCTTCCAGGAACTCCTTCCATGATGAATCCATCTTATCCGGCTCTGTCAGTTCTATGGTTATCTGGCCTAATTCAATGCACGCAATCTTAGCTCTTGTGGCTGTCTTTTTACCTCTATAATAGATCTGGCATTCTTCCGGTGGTGAAACAGGACTAATCTTAGGCATTTCAACTCCAAATACTTCACTCCATGCCTTAGCTGCTTTCTCAATATCCTCTACTACGATAGCTATCTG
>JAAYBT010000165.1 GCA_012730015.1 Clostridiaceae bacterium | reverse complement strand
ATGTTATGTTCGCTGACTCGTTCTGCTGGCTTAGTATCGACCCTGCTAAAGCTGTGCAGCCGTTTCCGATTGCAAGACCTATAATCTTCATTACTCCTGGATTTCTTGACATTGATGTTACAAACTGAGGATTATCTCCGACTGCTCTTAACAAAAGACCGGATTTTGTTTTAAGGTATAGGTCCATCAGTATTTTAACAATAAGCATCATTAATCCTGCAACTATAAGTACTCTG
The DNA here is from genome assembly GCA_012730015.1 of Clostridiaceae bacterium. GTDB lineage: Bacteria > Bacillota > Clostridia > Acetivibrionales > DTU013 > JAAYBT01. The sequence continues at coordinate 1,688 of JAAYBT010000165.1, read as the reverse complement.
TATTTCTGAACTGATTCTGGCAGTATCTGTACAAGTCCTGTGTTGAATATGGTGTTTTTGTTGTAGAAGGGGAGCACAGCGCTTCCTTTTGTTATGGCAAGATTTACAGACCACATTGCTGTCATTACTAAAATACCTGATAACAGGTCCGTAATTTTCAACTTAACATTCAATATGCCTGTTATGCATCCAGCTAAACTTCCTGCAATAAATGCCACAATACATGCTAATAATGGGTCAGCTCCTGCTGTTATCATAGAAGCGGTGACGCACATCCCCAAAGGGAATGTGCCGTCAACCGACAGATCCGGAAAATCCATGACTTTGTAACTTATATATACACCCATAGCCATGATTCCGTATATGAATCCTTCTTCGAATATGTTTGTCAGAATACCAATCAACACATCCATTAAACTATTCTCCTACATCCTCTGCGTCGGCATATGCATCAGGCAGATTAATATTCAGTCTTTGTGCCACTTTTTTATTGTAAACAGGTTCGCTTGCAGATATCAGTGCGACTGGCATTTCTGATGCTTTTTCACCATCTAGTATTTTTGCTGCCATTCTACCTGTCTCACGTCCAAGCTCCACATAATCTATGCTTTCTGAAGCTATACATCCGTTTTTGACCTGTTCTACTTCAGAACCGAAAACCGGTATGTTTGCTGCATCAGCTGCATGTATAAGGGTAGAAAGGTTATTAACTACATTGTTGTCAGTAAAGTTGTTTATGCAGTCCACGCCTTTTGATATTACAGTTGTAACTGCCGCTGCCACTTCTGATGCATTTGTAACGCCTACTTCAACTATTGTGAAGTTATACTGTTTGGCAAGTTCCTTGAACTGGGCAAGATGAGTTACTGAATTCGGTTCGCTTGTAGTGTAGATAATTCCGATTTTGGTAGCTTCAGGCAGGAATGCTCTTATCATCTGCATCTGTGCTTCTAAAGGAAGTACATCAGATGTTCCTGTTACATTGTAACCTGGTTTTTCATTTGACTGTACTATTCCTGCAGCGACTGCATCAGACACTGCTGAAAAGATAACCGGTATATCAGTATTCTTTGCTGCTCCATATGCGCTCATAGCTGAAGGAGTTGCAATTCCCAGTATCATGTCATATTTTGATGACACCATAGTGGAAGCAATCAGGTCGGAGTTTGACATTTCTCCCATGGCATTTTGAAAGTCGATCTCAATATTCTTTCCGACTTCATAGCCGCCTTCTGCAAGTCCTTCAATAAACCCTGTATAACAGTTGTCCAGTGAAGGGTGTGGTGCGTATTGTATTACGCCGATTTTGATCATGTCGGTATTGTCTGTGCATGAGACAAGAGTGAAGATAAGTGCTACCGCTAAGACCAGTGCTAAAATTTTCTTTGTTGCTTTCATTTCTCTTTCCTCCAAATGTTTATTTTATCCCCAAAGAAAACAAAAAATCCCTTGTTCCTATTGCTAGGGACAAGAGATTTATCACTCCTGCGGTACCACCCAGATTGGCTTATAAAGCCCACTCGTTCCATATACTTACATACATGCTCCCTTTATAACGGGTGGAGATCCCGTCAGGCGCTACTCGTTTCCTTTCGTCCTGCCCTCATAAGTCCATTCAGTGAAGCTTCTCCTACCGCAATCGCACCATCTGCGGCTCTCTGTGAAAGAAAATTTCCTCGCCTACTCTT
>JAAYBT010000164.1 GCA_012730015.1 Clostridiaceae bacterium | reverse complement strand
TGGAGTTGCATCCACAACATCGCTTCGGTCAAAGCAGAAATGTCCCGTTTTCGTATGAATTTGCGTTGATAATTATCATGCTCTTTTGCACTGATGATTCGTAGCGCCTGTTCAATCGGGAGCCAGACAACACTTGTATCTTCCGCAATTTCCTCGTCCGTAAGATGCAGCTCGCCTTTTTCGCCGGTGACACGCGCTATATAATAACTGCGCTCCTGAGTAAAATCATGGTCATAACGGTTTTCAATAATTTTGCCCAGCTCTCCGATAATCTCGCATTGACATCCGGTTTCTTCCCAAATCTCACGCCGGGTAGCGGACTGTAAATCTTCACCGACTTCAACACCGCCACCCGGTAGGGTATGTAGGTCATACTTTCCCATGTAACAGAGAGCGATATTCTCATCCGCATCAAACAATATCGCATTCACCGCGATGCGAGGCTGAGCAGCGGAGAGCTTATCCGAACCAGTGATTTCTTTATCTGTGATTGTTAGGATGTGTTTCATCTGTCGCCCTCCATAATCCACTTGTGTCCCGCAGGATTCATCGTTTTTAACGCTGTCATTAGCCATTCTTTCTGCTTCGGAGACATCCGCTCCATAGCGAGGTCATAATCCAACTGGTATCCTTTGCGCTCTGTATCGGTTGATTTGTATAACAAGACTGTTTCCGGTGCTAGATATTTAATTCCACGGCGACTTAAAATGGCATGTGACAATGGGATCGAAACACTGTGATTTCTTGCATATAAAAAACAATTATCAGATTTATCGTTAAACAAAAACTCTATAAATGCCAACTTCTCCTGCCCTTTAGAATCAAAATCCACGAGAAACATATCAGGCTTATCTGCCGGAGTGAGCGATACCATATCGCATGCATCGGTCATACAGAAAATATTTCGTTTAATCCTCATTTGATGCGCCACATTGATGATATGGTGCGCCATACCGCCTCCACAAAGCTCGTAAACCTCCCAGCCCAGCGACTGCATAAACAGAATTATTTCGTCTCGTTCATCCCAATAAGCAGATATGTCAATGTCGCCATGCTCCCGCACAGTTTTATCTAAGAACAGTTCAATCGCGAATCCACCACAAAACGCGTAGTCAAACCCGCCAGGTTTTAATAAGTTATTACATTCAAGTAAAAGATGGTTCATGCCTTTTCCTCCGACTTTTTCAGTTTCTTCCTCATCTGCTCAAAAAACCACAAAAACTCCTCATAGCTAAGAGAATCACTGTTATGCGTCCTCATCGTTTTCATCTTTAACAGTTTCAAACTGATCCTCAACCTTGCAATCGAGTGCCGCTGCAATCTTCATCAGTACGTCCATTCGCACCGGTACATTTTTACCGAGCTTTGCGTTAGAGTTTGAACTGAAACTACATCGTCAACAAAAGGCTGTATATCTTCAGGGATATCGCATAGCATTTGAATCAGATTGCGCATGAAATCGGGAACATCAGCATCCTTCATAAGATGCGGATGGATAGCGTGTACTAACTCAGTAAACAGCATGCTGATGCGCACCTCCATAAAAACATCCAAAGTACCTCACAGCATCTCAAAGTATCTAAAACTGAGATACCCCATTTTATAAAATAAAAGGGATCAATGAGATATTGGTATATTATAACATATAAAAATGATAAATTTAATCAAATATTGTTAAACGTCTATTTTATATTGAGCAAATAAAAATATATCCAATGCCTGATGACCTGGATTCAATAGTTTTGACACATTAAACATCAAGTATCTTCTTAAATCATAGAATATTAAGAAATATCATCCATATCCATCATTAAACCACATATTCTCTTGGAGTTTTATAACCGTTAGTTTCATGCAACCGATAGTTTTTATAATATACCTCGATATACCAGAAAATTGCTCTTTTAGCCGACTCCCGTGTGCGAAAATGCTTACCGTTAAGCCATTCTTGCTTTAACTTACCCCAGATGCTTTCCATAGGTGCATTATCCCAACAATTACCTTTCCTGCTCATAGAGCAAATAAACCCATCCTTTTTCAGTTCCCGTAGGTTATTGATCTACTTTTGGTACTTGGCGAAGTAGGCTGCCGCGTTTTTTAATATATATACTTCTTCCCTTAATTCTTTATTTTCACGCCTTAATCTAACTATTTCCTCGTTTACAGGAAGAACATTTCCACTTCCTACAAAGGGCATACCTTTATTCTCTCGATAATGCCTTAACCATGAGCATAGAGTATTTTGGTGTATCCCTGTTTCTTTGCTTATCTCAGGTGCCGTTGTGGCTCCACTTTCTACTTGCTTGCATACCTCCAGCTTGTATGCCGGATCAAACTTTTTTGCCATATTGAACATCCTCTCTTCTCTATTATTTTACTTGATGTTCAATTTGTCCACAATCCCGGGATCAGGTCAATTCCTCTGTTTGCCTCGAAAGGTAACACTCTGGTATGTTACCTTTTGTCAACTGACTATCATAACACAAATAAGACCTACTTTCTTCTTTACAGCATGATAAAAGTAAATTGAGCTTCGTGCCAATGAATGTTAAAATGAACTATGGTACCATCTATTTAGGAAATATCAGGGGGGTCAGTGAATGGGATTAAGCCAACCAGGTGGTGGTATGGGCCGACGGAACAGAGGGTTTCTGACCGAGGAAGAGAAGGCCCATAGCCCAAAAGTTACCCGGGACCTACTGAAACGAATCGGCTCTTATCTGCGGCCTTATTGGAAGCAGATGACTCTGGTTCTGTTTTCAATACTCTTATCCTCAATTTTTGGTCTCATGCCATCCATTCTTACCGGACGAATCATTGACGAAGGTTTGATCGGTCAGAATCTTGACGTGCTGATCTGGCTGATCGTGGCGTCGCTCGGAGTGATGCTGGGCTCCAACCTGATTGGTGTTCTGGAAAGCTATCTTAGCACATGGATCGCACAGCACATCACCTTTGACATGAGCAACAGCATGTATCGCCACCTACAGTTCATGTCACACCGGTTTTTCACAACCAGTAACCAGGGTGACATCATCACCCGTATGGCCAGTGACATATCCGGTGTCCAGCAGATCATCACGAGCACGATGACAAGCATTCTATCCGATTCTCTCACCCTGATTATCGCCATGGTGGCGATGTATCAGAAAAACTGGATACTGGCCACCATCGGTGTAGTCATCCTGCCTCTTTTTACGCTACCGACCAAAAAGGCGGGCAAGACCCGCTGGACGCTCACCCGTGAAGCGCAGGAATGTCGTGATGAAATCAATGGCATACTCAATGAAACGCTGTCAGTCAGCGGTCAGATGCTGGTGAAACTGTTCCGCAGGGAAGACCAGGAATACGGACGATATTCTGCCGTTAATCAGCGGATGATAAGGCTTAATATCCGCGAAAGCATGGCTGGGCGTTGGTTTCGTGTAGTGCTCCGAACCTTTTCTACCATCGGCCCCATGCTGATCTATCTCGTCGGTGGGATTTTGATGATGCGCTATGATTCCGATCTGACAGTCGGTGATGTCACCGTCCTGGTCGCATTACTCGGGAGGATGTATGCACCGGTCAACTCGCTGCTGAATATCCAGGTGGATTGGATTCGTTCCATGGCTCTATTTACAAGAATCTTTGACTATTTTGACATGCCGATGGAAATCAAAAACGCGCCGGACGCTATCATCCCGAGGAATGTAACCGGACGCATCGAATTTGTCGACGTACATTTTGCTTATGAACCCTCCCGACCTGTTTTGAAGGATATCAGCTTCACGCTGGAGAGCGGAAAGAGTATTGCTATCGTAGGTCCCTCCGGTTCCGGAAAAAGTACCCTGATCAACCTGATACCGCGTCTTTATGATGTGCTTGAAGGGAGCGTCCGCTTTGACGGAATCGATGTGCGTCAGCTGGATCTGGGTTTTCTGCGGGATCATGTGGGTGTCGTGACACAGGACACCTATCTTTTCAATGGCACCGTGCGTGAAAATCTTCTCTATGCAAAACCAAATGCGACACAGGATGAACTCGAGGATGCCTGCAAAAAGGCCAATATTCATGACTTTATCGCCAGACAGCCCGAGGGATATGACACGAAAGTCGGGAATCGGGGACTGAAGCTCTCAGGCGGAGAAAAACAAAGAATATCCATTGCTCGCGTTTTGTTGAAAGACCCTGTGGTCTTGATTTTTGACGAGGCTACCTCCTCTTTGGACTCCCTTTCGGAAAATATGATTCAAGAGGCGATCGATCCGCTCATCACATCGCGCACCAGTATCCTCATTGCGCATCGTCTTTCTACAGTACTGGCAGCAGATGAAATTCTGGTTTTGAAGGAGGGGCAAATTGTTGAACGTGGTGTACATGATGATCTAGTTGAATCCGGGGGGCTCTATGCAGAGTTGTATGAAACGCAGTTCCGTCGGGCACTTGACCAGGCTAATGATGATTGATCAAGGCAACCGAGGGCCACTCCGCCTGAAGGCGCTTTCTACGGTCACGTTTTACATAAACGGCTTATATACTGGGCTTTACGAGCCCCTACAATATAACATAGCACCCTCCTGATGGTCTATTCTAATAAAACAAGCTCAACAATACCCAATATACGAACTGTTATATCAGGCAAAGCAATTCCGGCAATATTAGTAACTCCAAAAGCTTAGTTACCACGTATCCGGAAGCAGCTTCTATGCGTGAGAGAGCTCCGGAAAATACAGCTTTTGCTTCTGAACACTTTCAAGTTGCGCGCCTATGTAGAAGAAACGGTAATCCTCTCCGCCGTTGTATTGCTCGCAAACGCACATTCCCATATCTTCCCGATGAGGAACAAAGCCAAGTCTGCACTTATCATAATTTCCTTCCATTCGCTGCAGCACATCTGCAAGCGCAACTTTCTCTTTGCAGATGATACTCCGGATAATTATACTGTTTTCTTCGGAGTTCATAACAATGAAACAGTCCATATCCTTAGAGTAAAACAAATTGCTCCTATCTGCTGTGTAAAACATCTGTAGTCCATATCTATTGATCTGATCAAAAGAAGAATTTACTGCACTGAAGAGAACAGCATCCATGTATTTCGCCTTCATATCGTTATCCGAGGCATTCACGGGAAGAAAAATGTCGCCTGTCTTGTTTTTGGGGAAAAACTCAGGCTTTACAGAATAACGGTACTGCACTCCTTCGGCAAATCCCATTTTGCGATAGAAGCCTACCGCTTTCAGATTGCCGAACAAGTAAATACCATCGCATATGTTTTCAAATTCACTGACGACATACTTTATCAGTTTTTCGGCAAGTCCCTGACCCCGATATTCCTCGTCCGTCATAACGGTTCCAAGTTGTATGTAATTCTTCTCAACGCCGTTTTCCATGAAACACATCCGGTTGGCGGATACGTTAGATATGATTTTCCCATCCTTCAAAAGAGAGTAGGGAATATAGTCTCCCTTAAAATACCCGCCCTTCACCCAACCCTCAAAATCAAAACCGAAGGTTTTCCTTGTCAGTTCATTCAATAAACAGCGTAGCTCATCATCGAGCATATAGTCACTTTTTAAATCCATATCATACCACCTGCTTGGAATAGCAACAATGCTCCGATTGCCTTAAGCACAGTTCTTTCTTCTGTCATGAAATATCTCTTTCGCTTCATTACTCGGTTGTTAAAGAGCAATCCTATAAGCATCTGCCACTTCGTTCTCAAATAGAAAGCTTCTCTCAAGCACTCCACCGTTTTTTACGATTGTCTTCACGGAAGGTATATTATTTCTCTGGATTCTTCAAAAATTACTCTCCCAGCTTCGTCACCTTTTTTATACATTTTTAATCTCCAGAAAGCAAAAAAGAGACATCACTGTCACCATTTTTTATTATGTGATAACCGTGTCTCCTTGTCAACAATATTCCGTTGGATTAACGCTCCTTAATTCTACAGCAATCCGGCTTAGTGGAACTTGCTATTTTTTTCTCATCTTTTCTCCATTTAAACATTATTCCAAGACTGTACCACCCAAGGAACAAATATACCGGCAGGATGATATATAAGCTGATATCGGCATAACCCTGCAAAGTTGTAAAGCAGTAAGGCAAAGCACAAATATTGATAAAGAAATGCATGATAATCGGCAACCATAGATTATTGGTTTTCTTATAAATCATTCCGAAATACAGGCCCATCGCTGTCGTCCAAACTACTTTTGTAGCAATGACTAATATCGGTTGCCCCAAAACTCCAAAAATATGTCCCAAACCAAATACACAAGACGATATAATGATTGCGATCGTCGTTCCATTTTTCTTCTTTGCACATACTTTTTCTATCAGATTAAGCATCAGCCCTCTGACATACAACTCTTCTATGATAGCAACGCCTATGTAATAGATGATACCTTCAATCACAACCTTTAATACCGTAGGATTCTGATCAAACGGATAAAGTCCGATGCAAAAAGCAATCCCAGTAATCACACCTACAAGAACTCCTGGCAATGCGTACTTTTTTAATCCTTCACGAAAGCCTGTGATTCGAAATCCCAAATTCCATTCCGGTATCAGAAATCTAAAAAATATGGTTGCTATAATACCCATATTAATAAAATTAGCCATCAGCGACCAATAAATCGGCTCAATATCTAAAATCTCCACATTCATAAACAATGTGCATGGGATCCCCGATATATCCATAAATGCCAATAACACTGTAAGCAGTGCTGCAAGCCATAAACTCTTCATCATTATATTACCTCCCTTATCGTCTTTTCTTCCTCATCTTATTGACCTAAAGGTCAATAAGCATCCCTCGCTCTAAAGAGCTCGGTCAATTCCGATTTATCGTTGACAACAGTTCCACTGTCTCAACTTAAGCTTGAGACATCAACTTTACTATCTCCACATGGCACGAGACACAACTATGAATGTCGGTCGTTCTCGGAAATATATCCACTACATGGCAGTTCTCGGAAACATATCTAGCGGATTTAAGGCCAGTGATAAACTGGGATTTATCGTTTCCTATATGTGAATACAATCCCAATTACGGAGCCAATAAAAGCAAACGGTGCAAATCTTACAAATATAAATTCAAAACCGTGTAATAGAGTACCTGCAATCGCTAACTCCGGATCATTAAAATCCCACGCCAAATATTCACTATTTATGGTTGCAAGAGCTATAAATACTACTATGATAATCGCGCATACTGAAATAAGCAGATAGCGAATTGTTCGGACCTTCATCTCACTAATTTTAGCAAGTTGAAGATTGATAACCTCAAGTTTTTCAGAAATACTATTTAAATTCCCTTTGTTCAGACATTCTACTTGTACGGTTTCTCCGAGCAAAGTACTTACCGAAGTATCCAGTTCCTCCGCTAACGAGACAAGCATACCCGAATCAGGAACAGATAATCCTTTTTCCCATTTTGATATTGTTTGTCTTACTACATTTAACTTTACAGCCAGCTCTTCCTGTGAAAGTCCTTTTGCTTTTCGCAGATTTCTAATATTATCTTTTAACATGACTTGCGCCTCCTTTGTTTGATATAACCATCTAATATCAAATCATCCGTTGCTGCAAGCAATGCAATTTAACATTGGCCATTATCACACCAAATTCAGGATTAATAATTATTTTCCCATAATACATTTGTCATTCTAACACCTTTGCCCTGCAAACCACATCATTATGAACATCCTCAAATCCAAGGCGTTTCCTGTCTGTAGTTTTGCAGATGTCGCCTGGTTAATTATACCACATTACGTCATTTTGTAGGTTCTTCTGCAAAAACTTATGACTTTTCCACAGTTCTTCTTCAAATTCCAAGCAGTTGCCGTTTTTTTACGTACCGACGCACCAAGTCCAATGGACTGCTCCGGTACACCAGGAAAGGATACTGTCTTGAATGCGCCGACCATCTTTTGTACATAGAGTGCCTCATTTCATGCTTGGCATATCAGCCTTGGCTGACTGCTCCTCCAAATACTCTCTTTGCGAGAAGCCTAACATTCCGGCAATCATAGCGACTGGGAACATACGGATTTCACGGTTGAGCTTAGTCACGCTGTCGTTGTAAATCAGACGGCTGGTACGCACCATGTTTTCAAAGGTTTGCACTGCATCCATTGTTTTGATATAATTCTGGTTTGCCTTTAATTCGGGATATTGTTCCGATACCATGGCAATCCTGCCCAAGGCCTCGGAAATAACTCCTTCTTGTCTAAGCACATCATTCGGTGTAGATTTTGCCGTAATCACGCTTCTTCTTGATTTAATTGTCTCAATCAGCGTTTCGCTTTCGTGCTTTGCATAACCCTTTGTCAAATCCAAAAGAGCCGTCAGAGCATCGAAGCGACTTGATAGCTGCACTCCGATCTGGCTCATGGCATTGCTGATATTCTCATCAAGTACAACTAGTCTGCGCTGCGTGGAGATTGCCCATAGAACAATGACCACAGCAATTGCGATGATTGCGATGAAAGTTGGCAGCATAGTAAAACCTCCTTGTTCATTTAAAATGGACAGACAGACCACTATATTGTCTGTCTGCCCACTTTGCAGCTTGTATGTCTAACGGGCAAATGAAACTCTTTGCCTGCCGTTGGTATATAAGGGTATTACTCCAATGAGATGCTCTCAATCATGTCAGTCAGGTTAGCCTCAAGCGAGGTGTTTGCCCCAGTGTCATAAGTAAAGATAAGCTGCTGTTCACAGTCCTGACCTTCTATTGAAAAGAACAAAGTAAGGTGACAAACGGTTTTGTTTTTGCCGCTTGTAGCGCCGTCACCCGTGAACTTGAAGGATACTGCGTCCACTCCCGCAATAGTAACAGGGTTATCAAAGGCCAGCACTTTGATGTTGGAATACGTATCCACCATCAGGTCAACCATATAGTCCTCGGTAATACTCTCGATTCTTACATCCGGTTCTATCGTTGGTGTTACGACAATGCTGGCATTTGTGCCCTCAGCCACAGCGTAGCCGTCTTTGTCATAAAATTCGCCAAAATCGCTGGGAACAAGCAGAGTGGTAAAATTTGCTTCCTTGCTGACAAGTGTGATGTCAGAAGCGGCAGGCGCCGATGCTTCGGGAGCAGGTGCTGTAGTCCCCTCGTCTCCGCCGCAGGCTGCAAGGCTCAGTGTCATAACAATTGCAACCATAAGTACCAGTAATTTTTTCATTTCAAATCCTCCTTTTTATGTTGGGTCGTATAGGACCATTGCCTGTATTCAATCTATCAAAAAATAAAAATAAAAACCGTCCTCTGCATGAAACATGATTTTTTCTGCATGAAACATAGTGTTGAATTAGGTCAAGGATGGCTGGCTTACCTTTTAGGCCACTACTTGAAAGATAATTGTTCTTGTATACTTATGGTTGCAGGGTTAAGAATTCCCCAACCGCTATCAGTATCGAAGCCCGGCTCTCCTATATCCTCAGCTGAAGCATAAAGAATTTGCCGAAGCTTGGCCGGAGTCAGGTCGGGATTTTGCTCAAGAAGCTTTGCCGCCGCAGCAGTCACATAAGCAGTGGAATAGGATGTGCCAAAGGCTCGAATCTTCTTTGCGCGTATAGATACTACCCGAAGATTGCTGCCAGGGGCTAAAATATCTATCGTGTTACCTCGCTGAGAAAACGGGGAAACCTCTCCGTCCGAATTGGCGGAACCGACGCAGAGCACAGTATCATATGCGCCGGGGTAGTAGATATCCTGGGGACGATAAAGGTTGGAGTTACCTGCCGAGGATATGACCAGAACACCTTTTTCTTCTGCATAGGCTGCTGCGTTGCGAAGAGATAAAGAATCACTTGTTGAACCTGAGCTGATATTTATGATGTCGCAATCATATATGTCAACCGCATCATAAATCGCCTGTGCCACCATGGATGTATCTCCTTTGATGGTTTTACCCATTTCATCCTTTGTAGCATATACAAGTGGCACCAAAACAGCATTTGGGCAGATGCCTTCTGTGTCAGCTTTATCGGAGCCGACAAGGATACCTGCGATAGCTGTGCCATGTCCGATTCTATCTTCAATTCCGTCTTTCGGTCGTATGTAGTTATAGCCCTCAATAATACGCGAAGAGTCGATGGCAACGGCTGATATACCGGTGTCTATGACTGCAATGCGGACAGGGTCGGGCGTACGCTGAGCAAACACTGCTGTAGAGATGGATAACGCTGTCATTAGACTGATAACAATTAAAATTCGCTTCATTGTTTTCTCCTTGCCATACGACCCGAAGGGACAGAATACTGTCCTTTCGGGTCATTGGCTTTTACTGGTTTATGCCTTTCATTTCATTTTAATATCACTCTGAAGTTAAGGTCCCAGTGGCTCTGACGGTAATGTTCCGGCGGGAATCGCAAGCTGTTCTGACCTTATATAGTCATAGGAGCAAAGTTTCAGCGAAAATGCTTCATAGGTGTTGCCTGTGCTATCCGTCGACAATAAACTATCCTCATCAACAATGGGTCTTACGCTGCAATTAGTTATGGTGTACTCAATGGTTCCCTCGCTTCTCATAGCGCCGATCATAGTCAAACCCGGGCCGACGGTACAGTTTTTCACTGTCACTGTATAAGATAAAGGAGAAGAACCAATAATGCCACAGACTTTATAGCCGCCATCCAGCTTAACCGTCCCAGTGTCTGCCACTTTACAGCCGTCAATGATGACAGCTTTGCTTACACCCCCTACAATACCACCAATTGTGCTTTCGGAGTTTACTGATTTTCCTATAGAAACGTTGCCCCTGTTGGTACAATTAATAATGGTTGGAATAGGGTCTGTTCCGGTTATTTTGCCTACAATACCACCTAATGTGCCATTAGCCCAGCTTGACACCACATCTCCACTATTGATACAGCCGCTTACCGTACCTGTAATCATACTGCCGACAATACCGCCGCCATCGGCGCCAGACGTAATTGTTATTATACCGGAGTTTGTGCAGTTGCTTACTGTACCATTTTTCATATCGGCTACAATACCAGCGGCTGAGTGGGTATCACTTATCGTTATTGCGCCTGAGTTTACGCAGTTGTTTACCGTGCCGTTTGTCATAATACCCACAATGCCGCCTACTAAGTCTCTGTTGCGTAACAAGCTGCCTTCATTTTTGCAGTTTTCTACTATACCATCATCCATACTGGCTACAATGCCTCCGTATCTGAGCCAGTATACGCTTTTCTCGGTGACAGTGATACGACTGGTACAGCCTGTAACCGAGCCCCTTAAAAGCTTGCCAACCATACCGGCATACCATTTTAAATCAGGTGATGTTTTGGTGGCATGTATGCTTCCTTCCACAATAAGGTCCTTGACAGTTCCGCCATCAACACAGGCAAAGAATCCAAATATGATATTATCATATGTCAACTGCCATTGTGCAGCCATCCCGCTTATGGTATGGCCTTGGCCGTCAAAGGTTCCCCTGTATGCTCTGATTGTGGAATCGCCGGCACCTGCAGCACTCGCATTAAAACCAATAGGCGTCCAGTTTTTATACTCATCGAGTACGATATTGTTATTTAGCTTTGCATGAAGCGAAGCACTGCCTGCGTTTACAAGATCCCGGAATTTTGCCAGACCGTCCTCGTCATAGATGACCCACACATCGCTTGAATTTTCGGGGAACCACTGAGCTATATAAGTCTTGTTCCCATAGTCGCCCTTAGGTATTCTAAAGATATTAGTGCTTGTTCCTTGTTCCCTCCATCCAGCGAAATAGAAACCTGCTTTTTCAGGAACGGGCAATGTTACCGTTGCACTGGAATCATAGCTATAAGTATAAGGGCCACTGCTATCCTCCCACCATACACCACCCAGATCATACTTGATTGTGTAAGAGTTCACATCGTTCCAGTTAGCCGTAAAGGTTTTGTCTCCTGTTGTACCCGTGGAGATTACAACCTCTTTGACAGGCTCTGTTACGCCATCATAGGTCCAGCCGGTAAAGCCCTTTGCCGGAGCCCGGGGCTCAAGCAGGGTAATAGTATCTTCAACAGTATAGGTAACAGGGTTTTCGTTAATACCCGTTTCCGGAACACTGCTATAGGTAATGGCATAAGTAATGATCTCCCATTGCGCGGTAAATGTCTGAGCTTTTGTCACTGTAGCTTCTTCCGGGCTCCAGCCCTTGAACTGATAGCCTGTTCTTGTCGGATCTGAAGGCTTGATGCTGCTAAATGCAGTGCCATAGGTGACATTGTTTTTAACAACATTGTCAGTGCCGTTATTAAGTGCAAAGGTAATGGTATAGCTCTCAGGTTCCCACTTTGCATAGTAGGTTCTTGTACCTTCCCATGTCTGTGTACCGGCGATTGATGTCTGGTTTGTTCCAGTGAAGTTTTCAGCGAGATACCATCCGCTGAATATGTAGCCGGTTTTTGTGATATTCGATGCTGCAGGAAGTACCGTTTGCTGGTCATAGGTGTGAATAAGGGCTCCATAACCGGACAATGTCCCGCCGTTCAACGCCAGATCATAGTTGTATTTATTTGCCTGCCAGGAAGCAGTAAGAGTAATGTTTTCAGCAGGCATAGTGTTAATGGTATAGGGATTGCCATCCTTCAGCCAGCCCTTGAAGCTGTAGCCGGTACGAGTTGGATTTGAAGGCGGTGTTACCGTTGTATCATAGGCTTGCTCAATCGGAGCTACAGCAGTTCCGCCGTCACTGTTAAAGGTCATGGTGTAATTCCTGGCTATCCATAAAGCATTATAGGTGGTATTTCCTGCAGGCATTTTGTCAGCGGGAACGGAGTCCCAGGTCAGAGAATATCCAGCCTTGACAGCCTCCGGCACTGTTATGCCTGTATCGTAGTAAACCTGACCCTGCGTAAAGCTGTTGGAGGCACTTCCACCATTAAGCTTCCAGATGAGGTCGTACTTTTTACGTTCATAATACAGCTTGATTGCACGGCTGCCGTCTGCGGAAACGGTTGTAGTTGTCACTACTTGTCCGTTAGCCTCGCCGTTTTTGTAAACGATACCGTTTGCGACTTCCAGTACTGCATCCTTCAAATCAGCAAGGGTCAGTGAAGAATCTGCTATTCCTGTCTTGTTCTCAGTTTTGTCAGCAGTTGTGGGATAGCTGCCATTAGTTTGCATAACATAGTGCTCAACAACATAATTGCGTTCACCGGCGACCCATTTTGCATAAACGGTCAAGTTATAGGCAGGCATTATGCTGTTGAAAGGTGTCACTGTGCTGTTTTCAAGGTACCAACCACCAAAGGCGTAGCCTTCCTTTGAAGGATTAGAGGTACTGACCGTGGCACCGTGCTTCAGAGTTTTGGTTGACTCGCCGCTCAATATGCCTCCATTGGCATTAAAGGTGACGGTAAATTTACTGCGGTCGTAGTAGAGCTTAAACACCAGAGTACCGTCAGGTGAAACTGTTCCGCTGCTAATAGTACCGCTTGCATTAGTATTTCGTGTATAGTTTGCATAACTTTTCGGTGCTGCGTTTACAATAGAGTCGGTAGTTCCGTCTAAATTATCGGTCTCATTCAAGGTATAGCCGTCATTATCGGCATTTTGCATATAGTGCTCTACCTTGTAAGGCGTATCCGCTTTTGCCAGCCATTGGGCTGTGAAGGTTGCATCTGCTGTTCCCACAGTTTCGGGCAGACTGGGCGACCAGCCGTTGAAGGTGTAGCCTGTTTTGCTTACGTCCGGCGGGGTTATTGCGGCGCCGTAGAGCTTAGTTACCTCAATGTTACCTTCTCCATTGCCGGGTATAAAGGTGCAAGTTTTATTCAGTCGTTCATAGTAGAGAGCAAAGGTGACGCTGCCTGTCGCCGGCAATGTGTGATTCAGCTTTACAACATTGTTAACCTTGCCTTCCTTATATACGATACCGTTTTCTACCGGTATGGCGCTGTCCGTCAATTCAGACAGGGTAATTACATCGTCTGTTTTACCTTTACCGGTTTCAGTTGAGTGCAATTCATAAGTGCCTTGTGTGTTCATCAGGTAATGCTGAATTGTATACGTCTTTTCGCCGGGCATCTTTTTGCCGTAAATCGTGAAATCGCTGTCAGGCATTGGGCTGCCGAAGGTATATGGAGTATTCAGCTCTTCGTCTTCATACCAGCCTGCGAAGAGGTACCCATCCCATCCAGGGGCTTCAGGTGCAGTTATACTTGCCCCGTAGCATACCTGCACGGTCACATGCGTGTCAGTTCCTATTCTGTAGGTTATGTCGAAGACATTTCGGTCATAGTACAGCTTAATAACCAGGTTGCCATCACCCTTGATTTTAGTTTCGGTTACAGACTTTCCTTCCACAGTGCCGCCTTTATATGTCAGACCGCCTGAAGGAGATGCCAGCCCGGCTAATGTAACAGAAGTATTTGTTTCACCGCTTCGCTGCTCCACACTGTCGAGCAGATAACCGCTGCCTGAGATACGCTGGATATAATGCTCAACCCTGTATGGAGTGTTCGGATCCGCTGTCCAGGCAGAAACATAAGTTGCCGCCTGGGTTAGGGTTGTGCTTTCTGCCGGAACTTGCTTTCCGTCCTGCGTAACAGTAGGCCAACCGGTGAAGCCGTTAAAGATGTAACCACCTATGGCAAGCTTAGGTGCATATATCGTTGAACCAAACCTCCTGGTATAGGTAACAGGGTTTGTGTCGGGGTTAGTCACATCCCGCAAATCTCCGTAAGTAAAGCTTACGGTATATTGGTTGCGGTCGTAATAAACATTAACCACAGTACTGCCGTCGGGTTGAATTACCTGCTGCTGCAATGGCTTTAGAGTAAAGCCATAGTATTCCTTAGCAGCGGCAGTGGTATAACTGTCCGTTGTACCCTGGCTGACCTGCGTATCTACAAGCGTATAGCCATCGTCATTAAGGTTTTGCTGATAGTGGCGCACAGTGTAACGTGTATCGGTCGCCGGAATCCACCTGGCGTACACAGTGGTGTTTACGTCAGGCATTATACCAGGGAACACATAAGGTTTTGACAGCCATCTGTCCTCATACCAGCCTCCAAATACATATCCCTTTTTGATTGGAGAAGCAGGCGGTGAAATAGCAGCGCCCTCACTTCTAAAAATCATATCAACCAGGCTGCCTCCGTTACTTTCAAACTTAATGAAACGGCCTGATGCCGGATCACTCCAACTGAGAGTTGCTTTTCGGCTGATGGGGCGAGATGTCATTGCCAAGGGAGCGCCGCGCCATGTAATGGTCATTTCAGCACTTTCAACTACACTTCCATTCTCCGGCGATACGGTTAGAGTATCAGTAGCTGTATTGTACGAGAATGAAGGATTCGAAAAAGATATGACAAAATCGGTATCATCAAAAACCTTTTCATCCTGCTCTCCATTTGTTAAATCCATAAACAACATTGCAAAAAGGTTTTCAGGCAAGGTCAGGGTCTTATCGGCATACCAGACGAATCTCGGAGTATCCTTCTGCCGGTAAGCAAAGTCGTAGACATTCTCCGCCTGTCCCGCAGACCACAGCGGCCAGCTGTTCTCGTACAGCGTCGGATTGTATGTCAGCTTGCTGCTGGAGAATAACTGGGCTTTGAATTTTATTTCCAAATATATACCGATTTCTATATACATCGCACCCGAATAGCTGCTATTCTTGCCCTCTGATTTTGACCAGCTGAGGCTGTAGTAGAAATAGCCCCACAGCTGTGCATATGCTCCTACCTCAGCGGTTATTCCAATGCTGTCCAGCTTTAGAGAGAACAGGCCGACAGCTATCTCAAGTTCAACACCGGCTCGTATTCCGATGGTACCCATGACATAGAAATCGAATTGATAATGGGCTTCCTCAAGGTCAATTGTTTCGTTTGTGCTCTTCTTGTGAAAAAGCATTAGTGAGAAGTTGTATCTTTTTGCATTGGCGTACTCGAATGTCATTCCGAGAGTGACATAGAGATTTGCGGATACTACAAAATCCGCGCCTACGCCGTATACTAGAATATGGAACGGATCTACTGAGCCGGATACAGAGAATATTTCAACCCTTAGTATTTCTATCCAACTATCTTCGACATTTTGCATCATTGCAGAGTATTTATCGGCAAGTCCGCCTCCGTTGCTTCCGGCCCATTCAATTTCTTCGCCGTTCTCATCTACCAGCTTTTCACCAAGGAATTCCTCCTTGGCCTCCATCAGATCGGTGATTTGCTTGCCGATATCCAGAATATTCTGTTCTGCACCGGTTCCACTGACATTTTTCCAGTCAAACGCTTCATCTTCTTCTCCCTCGGTATATGCCGATGCGGTGATACCAATGCCGGTAAAGGTACCTACGTCGATGTTGGCATTTAATTGATAATCATATATGTAAGGAAAAATCCACGCCCATTTCCAAATGGCGCCGCCGCTGGTGTTAACGGTCAGCAGTACCTCTTGTTCAAATATAGCCTGAAGGCGGATTACGATTTTATTACCATTTCCGACATCTACCTCGACCTTAAACGTCATCGAAAGCTCTGCCCGGATACCGTATTTACCTTCGAAATGCTGGAGAACCTTGCCCGCAGCCACTGTAGCTTCCACCTTTTTCTCTGTTATCTCTGCACGGCTGCCTGCCATGAGAGCCATCTCATCGTCATTCAGAGGAGTGCCGTCATCGAGGGTGATATTGTAGCTTTGAAGATCCATGTCGCCGGAAAGCTCTTGGAAACCGTCGGTCTCCATTGCCAATGCGACCAGGTATTCGGCGGCATCGTCGACAAAGCCGCTGTCAAATGCTTGCAATTCCATGTCTGCCTCAATCTGTTGGACTTCTTCCTCAGTAAACTCAACCTTCTCTTCCCGCTCACTGTAAATATCCATAGAAGCCAAGACAGCTTCACTATCGACCGGTGTATAGGTGATTATGTAAGTCTGCTGGTTTACTCCTGTTTGTTCGACGCTGAGAATTTCAGCATAGCTTTTCAATTCACCGCTTTCACGTTCGCCGGTATAGAAGGCGAGATAGTCGCCTGCGTCTACCGTTGTGGTTGCATCGAGTCCCATATGTGCATATGTACTGTCATAAACAAATGCAGCTACAGGAACGGTAATAGAATTGTTATTTGGATCACCGTCCGTATCTGCATCGCTCTTTACAGGCAGTATATCCGGTTTAAACAGTACTTGCTCGGGGTTGGCGGCGGTATATGTATATGTGTTGCCGCTGATACCTGTAACAGTAATATAAGAAACACTTCCGTCTGCGTCAGTGCCTGCGGTTTCATCATTTCGCAGGTCAGGCCTTGTACCGGAATAAATTGCCACAGTGTCGCCTTCCATGATGTCGGTTCCTTCATAGTCAAATGTACCGGTGGAGGTGTTTTCACTGACAGACGATTTCCCGCTGTTTGTGACCGATGCAGCGAACAGACCGTCCAAAGCAGTACCGTTCATATTACTTACACTGGAAGAGGGTAGATAGATGATACCATCGCCCAGACTAAGGTTTTGAACCGGAGCCATCTCAGTGATGAAGTTAAGTGTGCGGATAGTAGCCTGCTGTTCGATTCCATCTATTAAAAACACGGCTGTACCGACATTTGTCAGTTCAGCCTTATATGTCTGTCCCGGGGCATAGTCAGCCGAAACGGTAAATGTTCCGCTGCCTGACACTGTATATGTCAGTTCAGCATTATTAGCGGAAATATTTTTGATGGTCAGGGCTGCTTTTAGTTCATCTTCGCTGTCTGCCCTGACTTGAAAGGTAAAACTGGTGGAAACATCAGTCTTTGTAATGTAGCTGGGAGTGTCAAGCTCTGAGACAGCATTGATATTGTCGGCCATATCCGCATAGATTGTCATATTGCGGCTTACGGTATCGGTGCTTTCAACTCCGCGGCTCATTTCTTCATCGTAGTACCAGCCCAGGAATATTCCGTTTTGCTGATAGGGAGTGGGTAGTGATGTGATTTTAGTGCCTGAAGGGTAGGTCTTGGTTTCCGGTAGTGCGACAGATGTATCAGACTCGCCGGCTCCTAATGCAAAGGTAACCTCATAGTATGTTGTATCGCCGCCGTTATTGCCGCCGTCTGAGGGTTGGCCGGGCTTTTCCTCATGTTTCTCCAGTTCTTCTTCAGTCTTTTCTTCAGGCGGGTTTACAACAGACCGCTCCTTAAAGCCTGTCACTATAAGGTGGTTGTCCGTTCGCATCATAAAGGTGGCCGCTTCCGCACGGGATGCATTACTGTCCGGGTTAAAGCTCCCGTTCGAATCGCCGGCAAGCATACCGCATGCCCAGAGCCTTAGCACCGCATCTCTGGCATAATCGGCAATACTGTCGGTATCCCTTGGCAGTGTTTTAACGGTTGCCTCGGGATAAGTGAAGTTGTAAGCATCTAGGAAAGCGAACAGTGAATACCGCCATCTGCTGACGGCTCACCATATCATCGGGGTTGAATTTCCCGCCTCCGACTCCTGTAGTAATTCCCATTTCAAACGCCCATGCAACATAGGGTGCGTAGTAGGCCTCTGGACTGACATCACTGAATTCTGGCGCATCAGTATGCTCTGAAACATCCACACCGGCTAAGCGCCCCAGGACCGTTACAAACATTCCACGGGTCATGGAACCGTTCGGTTCGAAGGATGTTGCGCTGGTGCCAGAGAAGAGCCCGTTCTCATAGGCATATTGAACGGCGCTGTAAAACCAATCCGTTTCCTTTACGTCCGTAAAGGGAGCTGTATTTGATGGCGGCACAGCATCTCTGCCATCATCCAGTTCAGCAAAGACTGCGGCAGGCACCATGGTAATTACCATGCACAGCGCAAGAAAAATACTCAGTAGCTTTTTGTTCATATTCGTGTTCCTCCTTAGAGATAACGATTAAAGTCGTTTTATTGCTGCAATTACGAAAATGGAACTACACGATTTAAATCTATCAAAACTCCACGCAAAAAAACTATCATCTGCATGAAACATGATTATTTCTGCATGAAACATAATTTTGAGTATTAAATCTTATGTAAACTGGAACTTTACGGCTGAAAGACCATTGTTAAGCTAAAGCCCTTCACATGGCTAATATGCAACATGGCATATTGCAATAAAAAAATCTCACAAAAAAAGATTTGTGAGATTTTTAATTATGTTGGGTTTATCACTGTCTACAGATCTTGAGCAACTAGATAGGCTTCATGGGTCGCATCGATGAAATTTCTTGCTTTGATACAATCCCCTATCCTATATATTTCATCCACATGGTTTTCAAACTGATGATACAATGAATAATTTATATAATTAATCTTTTGCGGGGAGATAGTAACAATGATTTCAAGCATTGAGTTTATAAAGAGAGCAAATAGATAGCCAGTCGTGATGAATTCATAATCTATTGGTTTGCCAAACGGAAGTTGAATTGCTCTTGAAGATACTCAGTTCGTCCGGCAAGACATTGCATGGAAGGTAAAGCACCTTCACACCTGCTTCAATTGCCGCCGCCAAAGCTGTACCAAACTCCGGGTGTGTTTTCACATTGGGCAGTACTTTCCGGACACCAGGCATAGCGATGACGAATGCGATATAGCACTCATATCCTTTTCCTGCCGCCTTAGCAAGCTCGTTCAAATGCCTTACCCCGCGCTCGGTCGGTGCGTCAGGAAAATATCCGATGCCATCTATTTCCAACGTGCAACCTTTGACCTCAATAAAAATCTTTCGGTAGGCACACTCCAGATAGAAATCCACGCGGGACTTCCCATAAGTGTATTCTGGTTTGAGCAAGGTGATGTTATTAAATAGTGACGGTGATTTGTCCAACCATTCCTTCACTACCTGATTTGGTGCCTGACTGTCAATGTTGACCCAGCCAAGTCCGTCCTTGTACACAGTTACCAGATCGTACTGCGTTTTCCTTGCGGGATTATCTGTTTTCACAAGCATGACATCGCTGCCGGGCAAAAGCAGTTCTTTGCAGCGCCCAGTGTTCTTTACATGCACTGTTTCAACCTCGCCATCAAGCTCGACATTCGCTACAAAGCGATTCATGCGCTCTATGAATTTGGCATGTGTTACATTTTGATACTTCATGTCTGTTTCACAAAATTATTGACTATCATATTCCACTCCCCGAACATTTCGCCGCGAGATTATCCAAGTTAGATTTTACTGATATTTTGGCGACTATGCAAACTAAAATCAAAATTCGTATTCATAAATCTGTCATGGACAGGGGTTAGGTTTGCCAAAAACAAGCATTGTTCCGGGCCGGAGGTGCTAACCCGGCAATAAGGTGGCAACTCTGAGCTTTTTATTCTCTTTGGGTATTACGGGTATAATCCTTGCATTTTTCATTTTCCTTCATCATTTATGTGAAATGAGAAACCTAATAATATTCTACCAAAAAGAAAAGACGTCAGGGCAATCGGGCGGTCAGCGCCAAGCCTTAACCTTGCTTATGGCTACGCTGAAAAAACCGAAACTATTGCTTCTTGATGAGCATACCGCAGCCCTTGATCCGAAAACCGCAAAAAAGGTTCTTGATATTACCGAAGAAATCGTAGCCAAAAACAAGCTGTTCCTGCTCCAAGGTCTTTCATTAATTCTTTTAAGTGATTAACCTGCCATATCCTCTCATCTTCCATTAATGCTACAACATTATCTTTGCCCTTGTTTATAAGCTTTATTCCAGAAACTACATACATTGCTGTTCCTTCAGAATGAGTCGGAACATGGCAAGTAGCTAAACAATGTGAAGTAGCCCTCACTATTTGAGAATACGGTTTATCGTCTTTCTCCATGCTTTTGGGAGTTCTACACTTTATCACCGTTCATTTTACGCTGAAAAGCGATTACCGCAAGCACAAAAACAACAAGCATGTAAACCAATACAATGCTGAAATGCGGCATCATTTGGGCAAAATCACCGCTCAAGGTTGCCTTAATTGCCTGCACGCCATGATAAAACGGTAAGATGTCAGCCGTTTTTTTGAAGGCACCGCCGATTAAATCAAGTGGAATGAATACCCCTGACAACCATCCCGCTACATTTGTCAGCAATGCACCGCAGATGCCGCCAACCGCCTTTTCGTTCATCAAACTGCCGAACAACAAGCCAAAACCCACAAACAAAAGCGAGGTCAGTGCGGTCATGAGAATCGCAGGCAGGAGATTGACGGTAAGTTCAAGCCCCGCAATACAGGAAGCAAACAACGTGATTGCGGCTTGCGC
Organism: Clostridiaceae bacterium; assembly: GCA_012730015.1. Taxonomy (GTDB): domain Bacteria; phylum Bacillota; class Clostridia; order Acetivibrionales; family DTU013; genus JAAYBT01. Next base: position 1,576 of record JAAYBT010000164.1, on the reverse strand, counting down.
CAATGCCATGACGAACAATGGTAAAGTGTAGCCCAATATGAAATCCAAAGAAGTCATGGGTGAGGCGAACAAGCGCATTAAGAACGATGAGGTACGGTCTTTTGACAACAGCATTCCCGAAAACAATGCCATAAAGGCGGTTCCAAACATCGCCAATCCGGGTGCCAGGTTTTCAATCGCGAACATCGTGTTATTTGCTTCGGCGGGGATGCTGGCATTGATGACGGACAGCAGAACCAAGAGTATCAGCGGAAATCCCAATCCGAAAAAAAGGTTTGTGGGGTCGCGTAAAATCTCTTTTGTGTTACGTTTAGCAAACAGAACAATTCTCATACAGCACCTCCGGAAAGCATAACAAAAGCATCCTCCAGCCTACTTGTGCCGGTCTGTCCGGTCAATTCCTCTACCGAACCAATCGCCGTCAATTTGCCTTTTGACATGATGCCCACTCGGTCGGACAAGGCTTCCACTTCTTCAAGATAATGTGTTGTGAGGATGATTGTCACCTTTCCTTTTAGTGACTTAATGGATGCCCAAAGTTCGCGGCGGGCAAGCACGTCAAGTCCCAAAGTAGGCTCGTCAAGAAACAGAATTTTTGGATTTGAAATCAAAGCCATTGCAATGGAAAGCCGCCTCTGCATACCGCCCGATAACTGCTTTGATTTTTTGTTTCGTACATCGTCAAGCCCGAACTGCGTCGCCATTTTATCTGCGCTTATCTTTGCGGTTTTGCTATCCTGACCATAAATACCCGCTATAAGCTCCAAGTTTTCGATGACTGATAAATTGGCTGCTACGGCTGTTTCCTGTGGCGATATATTGATTTTCGCTTTGACGGCCTGCTGGTGTTCCGTCACGTTATCACCGAGCAGAACCGCATCACCGCCCGTTGGCTGAATCAAACAGGACAACATTTTGATCGTTGTGGTTTTCCCCGCACCATTGACACCCAAAAGAGAAAACAATTCACCTTGCTCGATCGTCAGATTCAAATCATCTACCGCCGTAAATCCGCCATATTTTTTGGACAGGTTTGTAATTGTGATAGCGTTCATTCTTCATCCCCCCTCTGTGGCATAGTGCCATCAAGGATTGTTGTGACAAGTTTAGTAAAAGTATTTTTAGGCGGTATCGCTATGCCTTGTTTATCATCGCCCAAGATAATCAAGGTGTCTCCGGGATTGATATCAAATATATCTCGGGCTTCTTTTGGGATAACAATCTGCCCTTTTTCACCTACTTTGACCGTCCAAGCGTATTTGCCTTTAGGCTTATTCATTATGGAGCCCTCCATTCATATGGTACGATAAGTATGATTAGTATGATTTGTATTACTAGTATACATTGTGCGACTCATTTTGTCAATCGCATCTACATATTTCTTTAGAAAACTTTTAATCATGGGGATTATCATCCAAGGTTGTCAAGGTATTTTGCTCGCCAATCGGCGGGCTGTTTTTTTGCCGTAATGAAACATCCGCTCCCCAAGTTGTTGGGATTATTTTCAATCACCTTTTTGTAGCTTTTTAAGTTCTTCATCAACAATCTTGTTATCCAGACGTTCAAATAGAATTTG
>JAAYBT010000163.1 GCA_012730015.1 Clostridiaceae bacterium | reverse complement strand
GGGGACGGTTCTCCTGCTTTATCACCAAGGTCAACTAGAGGAAGCAGGAGAACCGTCCCCCCTAGTTGGCGAGAGAACCTTCCCCACCAGTTAGCGAGAGAACCGTCCCCCAGCTTCTCCTTGTTAGCCCTGTGTCTTGAAGAGCTTGTCAATTGCGCCTGCTAGCTTTGTTTTGGATTCTTGAAATATCTCAACAATCTTGAACTTAATTTTTATAGGTATATCACTTTCACCATCAGAAGCTGTTACGATATCATACTCTTCCTGAGTGAGTACCATTTTCAGATCCTCTTTAACCGAATCCGGTACAGTGCCATGTGTCACATCCACAAAACAAAGCGGCGGGAAAAGAACACACCACCAATTAGATCCGGCTCCCTTTCCAATCACTACTCTTAGAGCCTGATAATTACCAGCGGGCAAATTTATATCACCGTAGACCTTAGTTGGGAAGGGATGACTACCAAGCATCGTTTTCACCTCATACCTATAGCCTTGTTCGCGAATCGTACTTTCTGCAACATATGCTATTTCATTCAAGCTGTCCCTTACTAGCGCCCTGGTTTGTTCTATATCCTTTGAATTCTTGATTTCCTTATGCATATAGGATAAAACCGCATCTCTAACCTCGCGCTTTAGTTCCTGATCATGCGGGGAATCACTGTTAGCAACGACATGCAGCCTTATAAGGTTGTCCGCTAACCCACTATTTACACTTTCAGTATAAGAATTCACCCTAATCAGGCATGTAAGAAAGGCAGCCGCCAGTACGATAACCACTGTCTTTCCAGGTTTCGTTTTTATGCCCTCTGCCACTTTATCGATTATTCTGCTAATTCCTCTTGTCTTTTCTGTCCGTTTCAATAACTCTTTCATTCGATAGCCCCCTTACAATACTCGTTTTATCGTGAATTGCATTATATTGGATATGTAAGCAATATGCACCTTGTATTGATAATAAGTATTGTCAATATTCCTAAAATTTATACTTTTAGTTAACAAGATGTAATGAAAAGAAAAAATAGATATTATGTCTTTATTCATTTTTGCTTGCTCCAATAAAATACTTAAACTTTTTGCAAAGTTTGCTTGACAACATATGCAAAGCTTGCTATACTTTTAATGCATAGTTAACTTTGCAATACGGAGGTGACGCTTTGAAATCAAGAATTGCTGAATTACGAAAGAAAAGAAAGATATCGCAGGAAGAGCTTGCAGAAGCAGTGGGAGTTACACGGCAAACCATTACATCAATTGAAGTCGAGAAATACACTGCCTCACTTGTACTAGCTTATAAGATCGCAAGGTATTTTGATATGACGATTGAGGAAATATTCGATTTTTCTGAAGTGGAGGAAATATAAATGGAGAAATTTAAACAAAAAATAAAAAAGCGGCTTATCTTTTCAGGAGTCTATTGTGCTGTAATCCTAATAATGATTTTTATCACAGTTTTTGGTGAGCTTAATAGTCTTGCTACATCATTCGCTCTGGGCTTCGGTGTAGGTATCGGCGCAGTTGTCGTCATTTTTATGTGGAAATACTTAGAGGCACTAAAAAGCGCAGAACGACTTAAAGCCCTGTACATTGAAGAGAACGACGAGAGACAGAAGCATATTGATGCCAAGATAGGTGGTGTGGGCATCAACATGTCAATAATGGCTATTGCCATTGCAATGCTAATATCAAATTATTTCGACAAAACGGTATTTTTCACATTGCTTGCAGTTACACTGTTCATTGTTGCAGTAAAGCTTGTACTAAAGCTTTATTATAATAAGAAGGTTTAGCGGAGCAGAAATGTATCTTGCCTTTGCACCGAGTCGCAAAGCGGCGATGCGCAAGTATATGATGAATCTTCGCAGATTCATGATATACTATCTGCAAGGTCATAGGCACAGATAGTATATGCCTCCGGCAGAATTTATGGGCCGCCGAGTCTTTGCCTTGTGTCCTTAGCCGCAAAACGGCGATGCGCAAGTATATGATGAATCTTCGCAGATTCATGATATAATGTCCTTACAATCTTTACAACTCTCACATAGTAATGTGTGTTGTGTGAAAATACATATTCGGAGGATGCCATGGAAATCAGACCAATAAGACCGGAAGAAGAGATTTTAATGGAGAAAATACAGTCCATTGCGTTTTTGTATAAGCAGGATTTCAGCAAGGCCCAGTCGGAGCCGGATAAATCCCCTGATGATTACAAACAAGGCCGTGCAGCCTTTGATGACCAGGGGAAGATGTGTTCTTGCTTTTTACTTACTCCCTTCCAAGTATGTTTTAACGGCATCCATGTACCTATGGGTGGTGTCGGTGGGGTCGCTTCTCTTCCCGAGGAGAGAGAGAAGAGGTACATGAGAAGAATATTTGATTATACCATGCAGGAGATGTATGAGAATAGTTATGTGTTCTCTTACCTCTACCCATTTTCACATAAATATTACCGGAAGTTTGGCTATGAACTCAATATGACGAGAATCGGCTATAGTATTCCGATTTCAGCCTTTAGACAGTTCAATCAAACCGGGACGCTGAAGCTTTACACTAATGATATGGATCCTAAGGATATCATAAGCCTATACGAGCAATACATAGTAGATAAGAACCTTGCAGTCGTCAGAAATGAGGCGCTGTGGAAAAGGTTTTTGGAAAAGGATCCCTACAAGGATAATATCTATCTTTACATTTGGTACAATGAACAGGGTTTAGCCAGGGGCTACATTAAATTTCATGTGGAGAAACCAGAAACCAATAAGAATAATATGCACGTTCAAGAGCTAATATGGCTGGATCGCCAGGCATTTACCGGCATTTTCAGCTTTATTGGAGGCTTGACGGCGCAGATAGAGAAAATGCTATGGGACAGTCCCTCCTTCGTAAATTTGCTTCCATTCTTCCACGAGCCTTACGAAATTAAGCAGGAAATATCGACCTACGGTATGAATCGTGTTGTGAATGTGGAAAAAGCACTTAACCTTATGTCGACGCCTGAAGGCTCGGGCGAGATTATCATAGGAATTGAGGACGAGTTCTTTCCTGTGAACTCTGGCAATTATCGCATTTCATGGGAAAACTCATCTCATAGGGCACAAAGAACAGATAAAGCTGTTGATTTGAGTTGTGACGTACAGGCTCTGTCTCAGCTAATAACAGGCTTTGCTACGGTCGAAGATTTGAAAAATGCGGGCAGAGTGGAGATAAATAGCAAAGAAAACCTGCTAGACGCTGTTTTCCCCAAAAAGAAGTTATTTATCAATAATTACTTTTAGGGAAGGCCATTCGATCTTACCTTATTCAGTTTTTGCTGCACAATATATAGTGTCATGCCTCATACATATAAGCAGTTATTGTGTTGTACAACTCAAAACATGCTACATCGCAAAATCCCTAGAAAGGCCGGCAGTCTCCAATAAGAGTTAATCGGTTTTAACTGTCTCAGCCTGCTCTTCGCTGCCGAGAAGCGAATCAACACCGCTCATGAACTTGTGCCAATTCACGTCCTCCATGTAGATGACAAAGAGTAGCTCATCTATTCCTTTGTCATGTGCAAACTCAACAATGGTTTTACCAGTGGCTTTGATGCTGTAGAATCGCGCATCTACAACGTAAATTTCCTCATAATGGGGCAGCAGAAAAGGAACCAGCGCATTACCAAATGAATCCTTTATGACCATTATCCTTTTCCCATTGTGAACATCGGTTTTAATTACGCTCCAGGTGCCTCCTCCAGAGCTTATGAAGGTCAAATACTTGTTGCTTATCTGATCAGCATATTTCATGTCGATGACATCCGCTTCTTCTTCGTCCTTCCCGTAATGCATAATATATTCATAATTCGTAAAGGGTTTATATGCGATGAAGTTATCTGGGTTCTTTTCAAGACTTTTATTAAGGGTCTTAGTGTAAGAGCTCCCCAAATAGTTGCCAAGGTCCAGTTTCTCATACTGTACCAAGGGCACAGGTTGTTCCTGTTTGGCCTCCATAAAAGAGGCATAGGCATAGTAGGCCCCGAGCGCAGTCCAGTGGTGGTCGGTTCGGAAATATATGTACTCGTCCTTATGCTCATTGAGTGTGTCATATACATTTACCGATGTTATGCTTTTGTCTAGCTTGCTTTTCAGGAAGCCAAGGGCGTCATTTTGAGAATCGGTTATACCCTTGTATCGTTTTAGCTGGACAAACTCCGACGCCGTAGGAGGTATCATAGAATAGATTTTTACCCCGCTTCCCATCTTCTGGCTATACTTATTGAGGATTTGAGAGTAGTATTCGAAGCTTTCCTTGTTAAACTTAAACAGCTGAACTGCCTTTCCATCCACAACAAGCCAATATCCAACATCCTGACCATCCCCGAAGTCCTTCTCGATTTCTTCTTCCGCCGCGCCTGTCTCTGAAGCTGTCCGTTCTGCTGAGGCGTCAGAATTTACCTTGCCTGCGACGCTACTTCCGGTTTCGCCAGTCATTCCGTTCATTCCACCATTAGCGATTTCCTCGCCCCCAAGGCCTCCCGGGGTGCTTATGCCGCTGTTTCCATTACCATTTGCGGTGCTGTTCCCGCCTCCATCGCTCAAGCCATCATTTGGGACATTTCCGGCCTCGCTAAGTGCACTATTCCCCACTCCCTTGCCGTCCAGATCTCCGGCCATATCGCTCTGTGCTTGTTCGTACGCCTCTTCGGGCTTCTGAATATCGTCATAGGCTGTTATCAGTGTTACATCCGGGCCTAAAAATTCCATCGCATGCCGCAGATCCCTGTTTGCTTTAACAAGACTGTCCCTAAAAATAAAAGTATCGCTGTAATAGTCCTCATAGCTCTTTAAGTAGACGCCTTGTAACAGCTCCTTCATTGAAAACTCCGGTTTGCTCCTCAGCGCTCTGTTTTCCAGCACCGAAATCTCCGGCTTATCAAAATTAAAGAAATTGAGAATGCCTAATACGGAAATTATTAGTATAAAAACAATCGCATCAATTCTTAAATTTTTCATATGAGCGCCTCCTATCCCATCTGCCTCGATAGTGCTTTAGGCTGTTTTCAAAAGCTACTTTACACTCCACTCTCCTACATGCTAGAACCTGAAGTACAAAAATGGATTGTAGGACTGTCCCACCAAAAAAATAATGGAAAGCACCAGCACACAAATATTAAATGCCGGCCTTAAGAAGGAATCTATAACACCTAAACTCATTCCACTTGTCCCCCGCGTTTCACTACGGACTTTAATCCCTTGATAAATCCGCTTCATTGCAGGCGTGCAGCTTATAAAGGCAATTATGAGAAACAACGCGTTGTTCCAAAAATAAATACTGACCTCTGGGCCGGAAGCAGATACAGCATTTACACCGAACATAATCCCAAGGAAGTTCAAGGCCTGGCTTAGGTCGGTGTGATAAAAGAATACCCAGCCAATAATAACAGCTACCCATAGATACACTCTTGCGAAAACCGCAGGAATTTTCTCAAACAGCTTGCTGAGGAAGAGCTTTTCAGCCAGGAGCAGAAGAAAGTAGTATAGACCCCAAATGATAAAATTCCAGCTTGCACCATGCCACAGGCCTGTCAGCAACCAGACAAGAAAGAGGTTTCTGACCTTATGGCTTCTGTTACCGCCTAAGGGAATATAGACATAGTCTCTGAAAAAACTGCTCAATGAAATATGCCATCTGCGCCAGAATTCGGTCACAGACCTTGATATGTAAGGATAATTGAAATTCTCCTTATACCTAAAGCCAAACATCCTGCCAAGTCCAATGGCCATATCAGAATAGCCAGAAAAATCGAAATAAATCTGAATCGAAAAGAAAATAATCCCCAGCCAGGCACCTGTTACAGGCAGCCTTGAATAGTCTGTCCCCAGGAAAGCTTCAGCAGCCTTTCCGGCAGTATTAGCTATCAGAACCTTTTTGCCAAGACCCATTATGAACCGTCCCACTCCATAATTAAACTCCTTTGCGCTTTCACCACGGTGGTCGATGGCTTCAGCAATATCCTTATATCGCAGAATAGGCCCTGCAATAAGCTGGTGAAACATTGAAACATAAAGCAGTAATTTAAAGGGGGATTTTTGAGCCGCAACATCGCGTCTATAAACATCAACTACGTAAGAAATAATTTGAAATGTATAAAAGGATATCCCAATAGGAAGAGCAAAGCTGGATATTTGAATGCTCGTCCCCAAAACACCATTAATATTATCTGCAATAAAGCCTGAATACTTGAAAAAAACCAGGAACAGAAGATTTTCTGCGACAGCTATTCCCAAAGAGACCTTGCTTCTCCAGTTGCCAATATTTTTGTCAATGAGCAGCCCCATAAACCAATTGAAGAACGTTGAAAATATCAGGAGTAACACCCATACAGGCTCACCCCATGCATAAAACAACAATGAAGTGGCAATCAAAACCCAATTACGGTAAGTCCTGCTCTTTATGATGTAGTACATTCCCAGACAAATCGGCAAAAAAACACAAATAAAAAACAGGCTTGAAAACACCAATTGAAATGCGCCTCCCAAAATGCATCTTGTCATCAGTCCCATTAAAACACTAACACACCTGTCCCCTCTTTTCAATTAAAATACAATTAAAATTTGGGGGACGCTTCTCAAATTAAAATTTGGGGGACGCTTCTCAACAATCGAGCGAATTGGGGAATTCACTCATTTAGCGAAGCAACTGCAGCGACATACTGATTATCATATTTATTAATGAGCTTAAGTAGATCATTGTTTAAGGCAACCCGAGTCTTCTCACCAAGAATTCCATCTACATACAGCCCGGATTTTTTCTGATAAGATCTTAGAGCTGCAACCGATTCTTCGTCCATAAGGTTGTCGGGGGCCTCAATCTTATAGTCCATCGCCTTTAACAGCATTTCAGTATAATATACATCCATACCTACGCTGTTAAGCTTCAGAAGAACCGTCCCCCCTAACTTCCTAATGGTATCAATGTGGACGCCATTAACAGCCGGAGAATCATCTTCCACAATATCCGGCACAAGTCCTGCTCCATCAATCATCCTGCCGTTTGGAGTATAATAGACACCCAATGACATTTTCGTGTAGCCTACAATCTCACTTTCTTTTGGTGTAATTCCATAAAAGGCTTGAAGCTCATTCCCGCTTACTGTATAGATTCCCATCTGTGCGTATTTATTAAATGCATCCAACGATAATAAAGGAATGAGGCTTTGAAATTTCGCCTTTCCGTAGGTTTTTGTGCCTACAAGCTTCCCTGCGCTTGTATCCTGAATTGCACCAGCAACAATTTCGGATGCGCTTGCACTCAAGCCATTCACAAGCACAGCCAGCTTATATTTAGGATTATCCAAATAGGAGTAATAGTTGATGTCGTCATATCTTGAGGAGTGGTAATCAAGCTTTGTGATTAACCCCTTAGGTACAAACTTGCGTGCTACTTGGACCGCTTGATTAACCTCGCCGCCCGGATTGTCTCGAAGATCAAACACTAGCTTAGTAATACCGTTATCGTCCATTTCTTGCAGTGCTTTTGACATAAACTCATCCGTATTTTCATTAAACGAGTCCAGCTTTATGTAGCCAATGTCACCCCTTATCTCATAGGTAACAGGATTAATCCTAACAATATCTCTGGTTACATCAATTATTTTAATAGTAGCGCTTCCATCTCTAAGTATCCCCAAGCGCACCTTTGTGCCAACTTCGCCTCTTATGACGGAAGCCGCTTTGTCCGTATCCTGCTTCACAAGGCTTATCCCATCTGCATCAATAATCTTGTCTCCTTGTAGCAAACCCGCCTTTTCAGCCGGCGTGTCAGGATATACCTCTAGAATAGTAATATAATCACCATTTACCCTCATTGATACACCAATACCCCCAAAAGTACCATTAATGCTTTCAATAAAGGTATCTGTCTGCTCATTATCAAAATAGGTTGTGTAGTCATCAAGTGAACCCAACATCCCTCTAACCGCTCCGTATACCAGCTCTTCCTCGGATATGTCGCCTTTATACTGATCACGAATCATTTCCAGGACACCTCCAAGATAAAGAAGATCGCTAGCATTTTGATCCCCTTGCTGCGGTTCCTGTGTCTCTTCAGTTTGCCCGGTTCGTTCGGTAAGCGAAGCTTGCTGTGCCTGTTGCCCGGGAGTCGATGCATAGGATACCTGACCGAAGAATAAAAAAGTTACCAAAAAAGTGCAAATAACTCGACACAATACCGATTTTTTAAGATAATTTTTCACACTAAGACTCCTTTAAATTTTGTTAGGGACAGTTCTCAAATTCCAGAAAGTCGGGGACGGTTCTCAAGTCCAAGGCGGTTCTCGTACTATCCCCAGATCTAAACCTAGGCATACTTGGCACACTTGGCACACTTGGGACGGTTCTCAACTTCCCGTAGCAAATGTGCTAGACCTCGCTTTGCTCTTTATCCCTTCGTATCAATAATTTATAAGCCGTTCACTATATTCCTTGCTTATATCATACTGTAAATACTTGATAAGGTTGCTGAACATGACTGCAGCTTCCGCCTTTGTCAACCTTTTAGTCGGATTCATATTTCCTCTATTGTCACCACGTATGAGCCCAATTTTCTGTGCCACATATGCAGCATTCCTCGCATGGGCGGGAATAATATCATTGTCTCTAAAGTCCGCAACTGCAGTAGGCGTCGGCGCCATGTTCTCAAGTCCGATAGTCCTTACAAATGCCAATGTAGCATCAGCTCTTGTTATACTGTCATTCGGCGCAAAAATATTGTACCCCTTCCCATTTAGCAGATTACGATCATATGCGCTTTTAATCTGTTCAAAATAGACATTCTCAATAGAAACATCGTCAAAGGGAGATACTATGAGCTCCTTTCGCGAAGTTCTCCTCGTTGTTGTTGCCGCCCTGACTTTCAATGCAGGATCTGATGGAATTTCCTTGGCTATCTGAACCAATCCTGTAGCAAATTCAGCTCTGCTCATATAATTGTCAGGAAAGAAATTCGACCCGTTTCCTTTAAACACTTCAAGGCCAAACATGATCATAATTTCCTTTTCTGCCCAATGTCCCCGTATATTAGCCGGGTTAGCCGTAGGAAGCCTTTCCTGAGTCGGGAAGGTTTCAATTTTCAAACTATCCTTGTATTCAAGCATTCTGTCAGTTGATACGCCTTTTGCATCAAATTCGGGTAAAAAGCACTTGTATTCAAGCACATTATTGTTCTTTCGGCTTTGAACATAGCTACCTTCAAAGCTAATCTGATCAGGTAGATTTTTTTGATACTGTAGCTCTTCTATTGATCTAGAAGAAATTGAAACTGTCGCAGTTCCGCCCCACCTGTCAGCATTATTACCCCCAACCTTTTCACCACTGATTACATAATTCAGCTTAAGGCTCTCAGCATTTCCCCAATACTGGTCGTAACCACTAATCTTTCCATCACACTCAACTGTCACAGTATTCCCTTCTGATGCCGCGCCTACCTGATATACCTTCCTGCTTCTCATGCTCCCGGAGTGATATTGGACAGCAGGCTGTGGATCGATCAGACTGGAGCGTGTAAATTCATAACCGCTGCGATTAGCAATAGTATAGGTTGTACCGTCAAGATCAATGTTTTCTCTTGCAGATGTCAAACTCGAAGTTTCAGTGATTTGACAATTCTCCTTCGTCTGGGCATATGTTTCAAAAACAAGCACTCGGGTCAAAGTCCCATCATGTTCAGTATTCCTAAGATTATATGTGTAGGTTGTATTAATTTTATCCTTTCGCTGATTCTTCTTAATGCTAAGCGTACCCTTGAAAACAACTGGCTCCCCGGTAATAAATATTACCTCATGATATTCAAGCTCGGTCCTGCCAGCTTCTTCTCCCGATGATATGCCGCCCTCATATCCGCAGATCCCTTCCCGGGCGAATGCCGAACTGGGAAATATAAGTATCAGTGAAAGTAATACTATAAGTAATTTATATAACTCTTTCTTCATCAATGAGCACCTCCAACTGCTTATTCGATAAATATTATGTAAACATCTCCAACCGTGCTGGCATCCTTCTTAATTATTCTCAAGGTTGTACCCTTGGTAATATTTCCTATATTACTGACCCTGCCGTCTTTAATGATAACCGAGTTTTTCAAAACATTGATAGTAGTATCGGCAATGTTATCCCACATATAGGTCGATGCATTGTAGATTTTCGCCCTTCGTAAACTAATTTCGTCATCATTTACTGAGGAGACCGTCCCCCTCACATTTTCAATGCCATATGGTGCGGTACTCACAAGAACCGCATTTGGCCCGTCGGCCACCACATATACTGTTCGATTCAAATAGCTATCTGCACCGTAGCCTTTGAAATCACGAATATTGAGAACGCCTACATCAATCAACACTCTGGTGTCAAAGGTAATATTGAGTGTCTTTGGGGTATTGCTGTATTCCCAATCGGTTCCCTGCAGCTGGGAGAATGACTCCAGTGTAAAGTTCAATTCTTCGTTAATATCCTTTATCCTTCCGCGGTAAAGAATCATTCCGTTTGCTGCCTGCGGCTGATCCACCGAAACTACTGATGCGTAGTAATTGCCACTGGAATATTCCCGATCCAGTGCAAGATATGCCTTATCTTTATCATTCAGGCTGTTTCCTGTTGTGAGCCTTCCATTCTTAACGACAATGCTTCCAGCAGAATAGTATATTTCTCTGTTAACATGCGCAAGTATAAAACTACCCGATCCGGATGTGTTACCGGATATTGTGCCGCTATTAGTCGGTACTATTGTGTCTGTGCTATTTCTATAGGAAAGTAGCACGGCCTGTTCCTCTCCACCATATGTTTTTTCAACAGCGATGTAAGCCTCATTTGAATAAAGCAGCCTATTTGCTGTATCAATATCAAGAACCGTCCCCCCGGAGCTAGCTGAGTAAATCTTGAGCCCATCTGCAAATGGTATCGTTTTTACTCCCTTCCAGTCAATACGCTCCCAATTTCCTTTATTAAAGACCTGCATACCTAAAACAGTTATTTTATCAGACATATCATCAATATTTGTGATCCTGCCTTTATAAATATTGGTGACATAGTGGTCAGTGCCCTCTATAGTAATCTCCTTCAAATCAGTGTCTCGGTTAGTTTCATTGATTAGCAACCTAACACGATCACCGTCATTCAAAGCTTGTAATCCAACCAGAAGCTTATCCCTGACCACAAGCACACCATCTCCCACAAACAACAGCTGTTGAGTACCGTCTTCATATTCAACAATAATCTCCGTCGGGAGCTTCGATATGATTTTACCGTATTTCTTGGTGTAATTGTCTACGGCGCTGATGGAAGAAATGTCCCCATCATCATCAAGCCGAATATATGCAGTGTCACCAGCCTGGATGCTGTCTGCTTTGACCAGCTTATGGTTTCTGTAGATTTCCGTCTTGTTCTGATCAACATAGTTATATGTTCGCAACATAGCAGAGCCGCTGTTTCCAGAGCCTGAACCATCCTCATTGAATAATGTCAGATACCCCAGGTCCGGATTATTCTCCTCAACAATTCCTCTCACTACTCTACGTGCTTCAGTATTAATCCCAAAATCTACACACTGAATTTCTTTGACTAAGTTGTTACTGTCGAGCGTTAGTATGGCAGTTGCATCATCGGTCACAGCTGATAGATCTGTTCTAATACCATTTACCGAAATTGATGTGCTTTCAGCAATTCTAAAAGAAGATCTTTCATTTTTTGACCAATTAAATGACTGATCCCCTGAAATACTGGAAATGTCGGGATAGTTCATATCAAACAGTTGAATAACATCCATCACCAGGTTTGCCCTATCCACTCCGCTGATTTGAACAGCAAGATATCGAACGTCCCTAATGTTCGAAATCACAAAAACATATTTGACTGTATTCGAACTATCTGTAATATATTGAATTCTGTCCCCAACATTAAGCAAATTACTGTTGCCGAGAATTCCATTCCTTAAGACCACAAGTTCGCTCTTCGAGCCAGTTAGTGGTGCACCCGTATTTTCATTCTTTGTACCAGAGGCGTTCGCATAGGCTGAAGTTATAATAGAAACTAATCTACCATTGGCATTTGTAATAGTAATATTTTTCCCTGAAACTGCACTTCCGTCGGTGTAATCTTGTGTAGGAGCAATGCTTTCTACTATTCCCGAATTATTCAAATAGCCACGGGCTCCTAAAACGAAACTCTCAGCATTTTTAACAATTTGTGCAGCCTGCTCTCTTGTTACAGGCTGTCTAGGGTTAATTCGTCCACCGCTTCCATTAATAATGCCTCCTCTTAGTAGTGCCTCAACATACATCAGCATATCCGGATCAACGCTGCGCCAGTCTGTATAGTTTAGCAGCTCCTGCTGTTGGGCAACAGGCTGAACATTCAAGGTTCTTGCCAACCAGTAAGCTATCTGCTGCCTCTGCGCAGAACTCTTTCTTCTAAAACTTTCATCTGCAAGTGTGGTCTGGTCGGCATTGAAAGCATCTGCAAGATCTCGTGCGGAAATCAATCCATCATTCATTGCCAATTGTAAAAAACCATCATACAAAACATCCTGCGAATTGGTTTTCCTATCCGCCACAGGGCGTGCGTTATTAAGAGCTATCCCTAGTTCCTGTGCTTCAGCCTCTCTCCCTACCGCCCTGTACGCAAGCGCAATGGCCTCCTCTTTAGTTAGGGGGACGGTTCTCCCGAATCGCCCGTATGCTTCACCCTTTAAAATACCAAGAGCCCCAACCTCATATATTGCATTCTGGGACCATATATTCCTGCTAACATCAGTATAGTTTAAATTTCCCAACACCGCTTCAGCCCCAGCATCGCCATAATAAATTATATCCGCCTCTTCAGCAGCAATGGCAACACTACCCAGATAAAATCCTCTTCTTTGGGGGGACGGTTCATTCTGGGGGGACGGTTCTCCAAAAAGCACTCCCGAGACTTCCACAAAAATCAAAGCAATACACAAAAATAATAATGTAATTTTAAGTTTACCAGTAAATCCGCGTAGTTTCTTCAAAGCAAACTTCCTTCCTGTTCCCACCTGTTCATATCTTTTAGTGCCTACTCATTTATACAAATAAAACAAACCGATATATCCCAAGTATCCATACCTGTAAATTATATCGGTTTAAAAGGCTCTTATATTAACATTTAGCTTGCTATGTTTTCTTTAAATTTGCATTACAAATCCTTGTCCACTGTAATGTTTTTGAGAACTGTCCCCATTAATCCCTCACTGAAGAATCCTGCAGAACCGTCCCCCTGCTCTAATCCTTTTCCGGCATTTTTACATTCTTTCGGGTGCCCCTATGCTCAGAATGTCCAAAACATTCTTTATAACGATTTGAGTCGATGAAACCAGAACAAGCCGCGCCTTCATCAAGTTTTCCTCCTCACCTTTAACCCTGCACGCATTGTAAAAGCTGTGGAAAAGCGATGCAACATCAGTTACATACCTTGTAAGCCTGCTAGGTTCCAAGGCCTGGGCCGATATCCTTATTTCATCAGGATACTCCGCAATTTTCTTAATGAGTTCTATCTCCTCAGGAGCTGTAAGTCTTGTCAGCTCAACTTCATCGGCCAATGGGATCTTAATTCCCTCACTTTCAATTAACCGTAGCATACTACAAATTCTTGCGTGCGCATACTGCACATAATATACTGGATTCTCGTTAGACTGCTTTATAGCAAGGTCAAGGTCAAAATCCAAATGGCTGCCGGAGGCCTTTGTGTTAAAAATGAAGCGAGCCGCATCTCTTCCCACATCTTCCAAAAGGTCGTCAAGAGAAATGGCTCTGCCTGTCCGCTTGGACATCCTTGCCACATCCCCATCTTTGAATAGCCTGACAAGCTGAAACACTACAATGTCTAATTTAGATGGGTCAACCCCGATTGCCTCAACTGCTGCCTTCATTCTGGCAACATGACCATGGTGGTCGGCGCCAAGCAGGTCTATTACCCAATCAAAGCCACGCTTTTGAAATTTGTTCCTATGATAGGCTATATCCGATGCAAAATAGGTCGGCAATCCATTATTCCTTACAATAACCTCATCCTTTTCAGCTCCGAAATGGGTTGCTTTAAACCATTTTGCCCCATCCTTTTCAACTACAAGCCCATTTTCGTTCAAATACTGTAGTGTTTCATCCAACTCGCCACTATCATGAAGTGACTGTTCGGAGAACCATACATCATATTTTATGCCATAGGCCTCCAACCCTTTTCTAATCCGCTCCAGATTTTTAGGCAAGGCATAATCTACCAGCTTCTTGCGCCTTTCAGCAGGATCTTCTTTAAGAAGCTGATCCCCATATCTCTCAATGTAGTCCTTCATGTGATCGATAATATCCTCACCCTGATATCCATCTTCCGGGAATTGGACTGCATCCTCACCTTTCAACAACTGAATATATCTAGCCTCCAGAGAAATACCAAACTTTTCAATTTGGTTCCCAGCATCGTTTACGTAAAACTCCCTGGTCACATCATATCCAGCCGCCTGTAGCACACTTGCTATGCAATCGCCCAGCGCACCGCCTCTAGCATTACCCATGTGAAGCGTCCCCGTCGGATTTGCACTCACGAACTCGACCATAACCTTTTTGCCATGACCGATGTCAATTCTGCCATAGTCATTCCGTTCACGATCCACTATCTTCAAAGTGTCATATAACCATGACTTGTTCAAGTAGAAATTAATGAAGCCTGGGCCGGCACTCTCTGCTCTCTCAATATATGTATCTGAGAAATCCATGTTTGCAATAAGTATAGCCGCAGTTTGCACAGGTGCTTTTTTGACTTGTTTGGCCAACTGCATGGCAATATTTGTAGAGAACTCACCGTGATTGTTATCTTTTGGTGTTTCGATCGTGATTTCGTCAATCGTCGACTCAGCTAGCTCACCTTTGAGTACTGAGGCATGTAGTGCATTTTTAACTGTATTCCTTACCTGTCCCCTTAAATTTTCTATTATGTTTGTCATCCGTTTGTCCTACCTCTCTTATTGACAAGCAAAAATCATTTTCACCTGTATTATTATTGTCAATATCCAACTGATATCCTACACGGATTTCTCCTCCGTTGTCATCTATCTTGACATCTACTGCATTGGCCAACACACCGATGGTAAATGCCCCGTACTCCGTATCATAATATGATATGTGCTTTTGGCCTTGTTGGAACACAAACTGAGAATTGACGGAGCCGACTCTAATCAGTGTAACCACACCGTCTAAAACCTTTAGAGTTGTTTTCGTTCCACTCATGCCTGTAATGTCACTTTCATCGTATGTAACATAATATGCTTCATCTTCCTTATAATACTTACCTTCCGTAACCAGTTCCATAATGCTTGAATTGTCATCATTAGCGGTCTGCGTGCCTTTAACTGAGATTATAACATTTTTATCCATGCTAACACGCGCCTTTCCGCGACAAAAATCGCATTTCACAAATTATCCTTATAACCACTTCAAACTCCTTCAATAACAGTCCCTTACTGCACTATTAACCCAACCATTTGAGAAACGTCCCCCTAAATGAGAACCGTCCCCAGAACGAATCAATCAGTACTTCTCAATATCAACCTTCTGTGCAGAGCTTACCTGCCAACCAAGAATGGTGCTACACAATGGTTCAAACTTTTCGACACTATCGCTGGTGTAATAGCGGTACTCAGGTCTACAATGCTCGTCCCTTTGAATATTCTTTTCAAAAATCATTCTTTTTACAACCCGTGCTACTTCAAATGCCGAACTAACCAGCCTTACCTCTTCTCCCATGACCTTACTAATTGTTTTATACAACAACGGATAATGCGTGCACCCCAATACCAGTGTGTCAACTCCAGTTTGCTTAAGCGGACTAAGGTATTCCTGGGCTATCCGCAAAGCAATGTCGCTATCCCACCACTCCTGTCCCTCCTCGACCAAAGGTACAAAAAGCGGACATGCTCTATGATATGTTTCGATATTACTATCAAGTTTATTAATAGCCTTTTGATATGTTCCACTGCTTATTGTAGCACTGGTACCAATTATTCCGAGCTTTTTATTCCTGGTTTCGAGTACTGCTGTTGATGCTCCAGCTCCAATTACTTCAATAACAGGCACGTTAAGAATACTTTTAACAATATCAAAGCTGTGCGCGCTCATGGTGTTGCAAGCAATAACTACCATCTTTATGTCATGACTCATCAAAAAGCGAATATCCTGTAGTGTATACTTAATAATTATTTCTTTTGATTTAGTTCCGTACGGGGCACGACCGCTGTCGCCAAAATAAATCATGCTCTCCCCCGGTAAATGCTTCGCAATTTCCTTAAAAACCGTAAGTCCGCCAAGCCCAGAGTCGAATACCCCTATTGCCCTATTGTCCATACTAAATATTACCCCCGATTGTAATACAATAAAACAGTATTAGTAATCAATATCTCATTACAGTTTCCTATAATTCTCTTTGGCTGTCCGCATGGCGCTCCAGTGCTAGTTCAATTAACCTTTCAACCAACTGGCTGTATGGTAGTCCGGATGCTGCCCATAGCTTTGAATACATACTAATCTGTGTAAATCCCGGCATAGTGTTGATTTCATTGATGTAGATTTCATTATTCTCTTTCCGAACAAAAAAGTCAACTCTCGCCAATCCTGAACAATCCAGTGCCTTGAACGCCTTTATTGAATAACTCCTTATAGTCTCAATAATCTCCATTGGCAACCTAGCAGGAATTATTACTTCAGAACTGTCCCCACTCAAATATTTAGCTTCATAGTCATAAAACTCATTACATGGTACCACTTCGCCAACTGTCGATGCAATAGGATCATTATTTCCCAGAACCGCGCATTCTGCCTCCCACCCGTCGATAAACTCCTCAGCCAAAATGCGTCTGTCATATCTGGCCGCTAATTGCAGTGCTTCTACGAGCTCTCTGCGGTCATGTGCCTTACTTACACCTACTGAAGAACCTGCATTGGATGGCTTGATAAAGCATGGATATGTCAAGGTATCCTCTATTTCGGAAATAATAAAATCCATTTCTCGATTAAGCTGCTTCCTATTATACACAAGATATTTCCCTTGTGGTAAAGCCTCCTTCTCAAAGACAATTTTAGCATAAGCTTTATCCATAGCTAATGCTGAGCTCAACACACCACAGCCAACATAAGGTATTCCTACTAATTCAAATAGTCCTTGAATTGTTCCATCTTCGCCGTTGCAACCATGCAAAACTGGGAAAATAACATCAATCTTTTTATTATCCTTTTCCGCCATTGCAATAGCAGCACCTGCAGTTAACATAGCCTGCTTCGAATGTTGATTAGATTCTGCCAATGCCTGCCATTCGCCTGTCCCTATTAAATTTATTGGCCCATCATAAGAAAGCCATCGGCCATCCTTCGTAATACCAATCAGAGCAAGATCAAACTTATCCAGATTAACATTCCTTATAACCGCTTCTGCCGAAAACCTTGAAACCTCATGCTCTGAAGACTGCCCGCCAAAAACAACTGCTATTCTCTTCTTATCTCCCATTATCCTCTACCGCCTAAAATAATATCATCCAATCTCTGTATAAATATATATTGTATATTCTACTATTTAAGTACCGCAACTTCAACTGGAAACTGGAATGTGCGGAATGGGGACGTTTCTCAAAAAACTATCAAAATTATGCATTACTCAAGGGCAATGATCATGCTCAGTTGCTCGAAAGTTGTACAGGGACGTTTCTCTGATTTGCTGCTCAGGGACGTTTCTCAAAATCACAAATTAAAAGCAGGTAATAGCAACTTTGTCACCATTCAAGAAACATATACCGAATATATCCATTTGGTTATTTTAGGGGTTAGCAGGTTAGCGGATTAATGGATTTGATAACAACACTTTGAAAAAATTATTATCAAATTCAAAATCAAGTCAATAATATTTTACTAATATCAAATTACACACCAAATCAGGTTTAGATAACTTTAATGTTCTATATCTATCCAACTTGACTATCTTTTTGGGGAAACTAATCATCAATATAACAGATGTGTTTGTATTTTATGCTAAAAAATAGGCCAGCTCATCAAAAATGCCTGCATATTCAAAGCCTTCACTACTCGCAAGCTCAAACCCCCTATTACATAGGATCGAGCAACCTGATACCGTGACGTTATATATGTGCTCACAAATCTGTCTATACCCCAGTCCGCAAAGCACTCTTAACACATATGCAACAAATGCCCTGAATTCATTGTGCTTCTGCTTCCCATTTGATATTAACAATTTGTGCATTG
>JAAYBT010000162.1 GCA_012730015.1 Clostridiaceae bacterium | reverse complement strand
ATTATAGGTGTATTTTACATTTCACCGCAGAATGACATTCAAAATATGATTAACTATACTTTGGATAACAATAACACTCTAATCACCGGAGGGAGATTTGGGATCGAGTCCGGGATACCGGCCATTATTGGGTACGCTGTAATTATAGTTACTGCCTTAGTAATGTTAAGGAAAAAACAACAAGGGCTTAACACGAGCAGTAGAATATATATTAGTTGAGGTGGCAAATGGAGATCGAACGGATGAGTGACTTCTTTACTGCGAGAGTGGAGGGCTATGATGAGCACATGCTCCATTCTGTTGAAGGCTGTAAAGAAGGATATGTCAAGCTTGCAGAATTAGTACCTGAAAGAACAAATACACTTTTGGACCTGGGGTGCGGAACGGGATTGGAGCTTGACGAAATATTCAAGCGGCTGCAGCATATTAAAGTCACGGGTGTTGATCTGACAGAAGCAATGCTTTATAAACTAAGACAGAAGCACAGTAATAAAGATATTGAACTAATTAATGCGGACTTTTTTAAGCTTGATTTAGGGGTAGAAAAGTACGATGCTGTCGTATCCTTTCAGGCCATGCATCATTTCTCACATGGAGACAAAATTGAGCTTTATTCGAAAATTAGCAGAGCACTAAAGAACAATGGAGTGTACATTGAGTGCGATTATATGGTAACAGAGCAATCAGATGAAGACTACTTTTTCAGTGAGAATGAACGTATCCGCAAAGAAGAGAATATTCCTGAAGATGAATTTTGCCATTATGATACCCCTTGTACTATTGATAATCAGATAGAAATGCTTAGGAAAGCCGGATTTACGAATGTTGAAATGCTATGGAGGATGGGAAATACGACGATTGTTATTGCAGAGAATAAATAGCAAGAGCGGATAATGAAGTGCTTTGTCGACCAATAAAAACCTCTGCTGCCCGAATGCGGCTGCAGAGGTTTTATCGATTTATACTGCGCATAGATTTGGTTCATTTTATGCGATCCGGTTTATTTAAAGGGATTTTCTGAACTGTATGGCAGTGATTGTGGCTGGTTGTAGGATATGGTGGGAACACCCAGGACAACAGATTGACGAAATTGTGCTAAGAGTAAGCTTATTTTTGCTATTACCTTCATTTGAACAAATGCTAGACTGCTGGTGTAAGGATTATGCATATTTGCAAATTCGTAAGGAGGGAAAGTATGAAAAAGTTTTTTATCGTTTTAATCTGTCTCGCGCTTGTTGCGTCAATGGCTGGTTGTGCACAATCATCAGCAGGCAAGGAAGTCACGCTTGTCTACGCAGAGGTAAATCCACTTGATTCTATCGTAGGTAAAATGGCCGTGAAATTCAAGGAAAAGGTTGAAGAGCTTTCCGATGGGAAGGTCAAGATTGATATCCAGCACAGCGGTGTTTTAGGCGCCGAAAACGACGTACTGGATACAATGCTTGGCGGCGGCGGCACCATTGACATGTCTCGTATTTCAGCATTTTCACTGACAAGCTATGGCGGAGAAAAATCGAAGCTGCTTGCCATTCCATTTACATTTGCAAACCGTGAGCACTTCTGGAAGTTTGCAGCCTCTGACTTAGCACCGGAATTCCTTCTCGAACCCCATGAGAATGGAAGTGGCGTAAGAGGCTTGTTCTACGGCGAGGAAGGTTTCAGACACTTTTTTGCAACTACCCCAATTAATAGTATTGATGATCTGAAGGGTATGAAGATTCGTGTATCCTCCGATCCTGTTATGACTGGTATGGTTGAATCACTTGGCGCCGCTCCGACAGTCGTATCCTTTGGAGAGCTGTATTCTGCTCTGCAGACAGGTGTTGTTGATGCAGCTGAGCAGCCTATTGCAAACTATAAGTCAAATTCATTCCATGAGGTTGCACCTAATATGATTCTTAATGCTCATACACTGGGTGCAATTCAGGTCATTATCACAGATGAGGCCTGGGATAAGCTGTCTAAAGATCAGCAGAACTATCTCATAGAAGCAGGAAAATATGCATCTGAGTACAACAGAGAAATCTCTGAGGATGCTGAGAAGAAAGTACTCGTAGAGTTAAAGGCAGCAGGTGTAAATATCGTTGAGGTTGACGATGTTAAGCCTTGGCAGGACGCATGTAAGGATGTTATTTCTTCTGCTTCGGCTAACAACCCGGATCTTTATCAGAAGATTCTTGATATGCAATAAGTTTAAAATGGCAGTCTCCTGATTATGTTGCAGGGGACTGCCATTGATTTTTCAGGACATACCAGCAACATATTGTGCATAACAGCTAATTACATGCTCGTTTGCAAATGCCCTATCAGGAGGTAGGTAAATTATGCCCAAGATTTTTGACGCTATTGATAAGATTAAGCCTGCGTATGACACGGCTTACAAGGTAATTCTTTTTATATGTAAACTTCTTCTGATTGCAGATATTCTAATCACATCAATGGCGGTAGCGGGGAGGTTTATTTCTTTTATTCCCGATCCGGCATGGAGTGAGGAGATTGTTCTTACTCTCATGAGCTATATGGCAGTACTCTCTGCAGCACTGGCAATTCGCCGGGGTGCACATATTCGCATGAGTGCCTTTGATCGGTATCTTCCCAAGAAACTCATTCTTGCATTGGATATTTTATCTGATATTGGCGTTCTAGTCCTTGCGCTCGTAATGATATTTGAGGGCTGGAAATATGCAGTTCAGATTGGCTCGAGAGGCACCTATGTCAGCATGCCTAATGTCTCCAGGCTATGGATGTATTTGCCAATACCTGTAGCAGGGGTTGGAATGCTTATTTTCCAGTTGGAGGTATTATACAATCACATTAAGAGCTTAGTTACAGGTCAGGCGACTACAACAGGTGATGCGAGTACAACGATTGAGGGGAGTTCATTATGAGTGTGGAAGGTATTGCAATACTAATTCTAATTGGTAGTTTTTTATTAATGGTACTACTTCGGTTTCAAATATCATATGCCGTTGCCCTTGCTTCACTGTTCACACTTTTGTACCTTGGGCTTCCCCTGACGACCATTTGCCAGCAGATGGTTAAGGGTATTAGCTCCTTCAGCCTTATGGCAGTACCCTTCTTTATTACCATGGGTGTGCTTATGGGTTCAGGGGGCATTTCGGAAAAGCTGATTGGACTAGCCGATGCTTTGGTTGGATGGATGCGCGGAGGGCTGGGGATGGTGAATGTTGTGGATTCATTTTTCTTTGGCGGTATATCCGGGTCTGCAGCTGCGGATACAGCATCCCTTGGAAGTATTCTCATTCCGGTTATGGTAAAGGCAGGATATGATCGAGATTTTTCAGTAGCTCTTACTATTGCCTCGTCGGTTGAAGGAATCCTGGTTCCGCCTAGCCACAACATGGTAATATACGCTATGGCTGCAGGCGGCGTTTCAGTTGGAAGCCTCTTCCTGGCAGGGTATATTCCGGGTGCATTACTGGCGATATCATTGATGATCACTACCTATATTATTGCTATAAGGAGAAATTATCCCAAAGGGGCCAAATTCAACCTGATAAACCTACTTGTTCAGATGGGCAAATCCATTTGGGCTTTGGCGGCGGTTCTGATTGTTGTTGTAGGAGTTGTTGCAGGCGTATTTACTGCTACAGAGTCGGCGGCAATTGCTGTCATCTATAGCTTGATTGTAAGTGTATTCATCTACAAGGGCTTAACCTGGAAAGGTGTTTGGAAGGCGCTTGATGAGTGTATAGATACATTATCGATCGTACTTATTCTAATATCCACCTCCAGCATCTTTGGGTATCTGTTAACACGCCTTCACGTGCCGGAGCTGGCAGCTAATGCCCTCATTGGTGTTTCTGATAACCCAATCGTCATCGCACTGTTGATAAATCTGATATTGCTCTTTCTTGGCTGCATTATGGATATGGCTCCAATCATCCTCATAGCTACTCCGATCCTACTCCCGGTTGCCACTTCCATCGGTATTAATCCGGTTCAGTTTGGTATTATGATGGTTCTTAACTGCGGAATAGGTCTGCTGACACCGCCCGTTGGTGCAGTGCTCTTTATCGGCTCGGCGGTGGGCAAGATTCCGATGGAAAAGGTTGTTAGGGCGATGATACCCTTCTATCTATCGATGATTGCCACCTTGTTGCTCATAACCTTTATACCGGAAATTAGCATGTTTTTACCATCACTGATGAAATGAGAGGGCTAATGAAATATACTTTTACAATCAATACTAGTGTGTCGGATCTTTGGCAGCTTTCCATGTATGGCATATATGGGTCCATTATTGGAATAACTAATGTGGTGTTTACAGTAACGATGATTCTATTGACTGTCCGGTATTTTGCAGGTGCTCATATTATTTTGAAATGCCTGATGATTATTGGGATCAGCTTATTTACTGTAATACAACCACTGGCTGTTTATCTGCGGGCGAGAAAGCAGGTCAAGGGAATGCCGCAAGGTGTTAATCTGGGTTTTGATGATCAGGGAATTCATATAGTCCTCGGCGATCAGAAATCAGATATTGAGTGGGCTGCTGTAAGGGGAATAACCAGAAAACCGACGCTGCTTGTAATATTCTCGTCAGAGCAATATGGCTTTGTGCTTAACAACAAGCTGCTAGGAGAGCAGAGGAAAGAGTTTTATGACTACATAAGCTCCAAAGTAGAAAAAGGTGGACAAGGCAAAAAAGCCTAAGCAAAAATAGGCTTTAAGCAAAAATAAAACCTTACATCCTCATAAGCGGGATGTAAGGTTTTTTGCAAGGCATATTACCAGACCTTAATATAGTTCTTGCCTCTTTTCAAGCCTGTAATAGGACCTAAGGGGCTCTTGTCAGCCCTTTGTTCATCCAGCAAATCGCTGTCGAGGATTACGCAGCTGCCATCAGGATTCTCAAATTCGGCATCTACGATGCGTACCCGAGGCAGTGTAGCAGTTGAATGAACCTGACCAAGAATACTGTCAAAGCTCTCAGGTAATTCGCAGGACAAATAGACATTTTCACCGTCTTCAATAATCTTGAGTGCCGGGTCAAAGCTCTTATCAACCAGCTTTTCATTTTCTCTTTCAAAGGGCTCAGCCCCGTTGAAGTATGCATTGCTGCTGATGTAGACGGGCTGCTCTACCAATAAGAATCGTGGCAGGTCCCCATTTTCTTCATTGACCCTTTCAATGTATTCCTCCAGCGACGTGGTATAGTTATTAAAATGAGCTGTTCCCACCTTTTCCACACCGGCTCTGCCAATGAATATGTTGTTGAAGAAACGGTCATCCCCGCCGTAAATGAGTGAAAAGCCTGCTACTTCAGTGCTGTGGGGGAGGTGATACTGTGTAGAGCGGTTCAGCACCTTCTCGTGATTCATCTTACCGCAAATCAGATTGTTAACATAAGCTCCGCCTTGAGATATATTATCCAGGCTGTAGTCAGAGGTCATGATATTGTTGTCGACAATATACGGGCCGTGACTTACTTCCACAAACAAGTCACGATTATTGTTGTAGAACAGGTTCTTGCTGATTCTCGTTCCCTGAGTCTGCCAATCGGACCATATGCCTAAGGAGCAGTCATGGATGCGATTATGGTGGATGTGGGTATCAATAGCCGCATGGAACTTGATTCCGGCGATTTCATGACCATAGAATTCGCGCTTGATTGCTATATTATAAATATGGTTGTTGTGGACTTCACTGAAGATACATCCCAGGTGACCCACTATGCCATTCTGGCCACAATCGTAAATGGTATTGTAGCGAATAATATGCGAGCCGATCTTTTCCCTGCTCCAGCCATTACGTCGGGCTGAAAATACGGATTCCAGCTGATACTGGTATCCGGGCTTGTCCCTGCGAATGGAGCGATAGTTATTACCTGTTGTGGCTTCCTTACCAATACTGATGGCAGAGCATTTGGAATCGTGGATTATGTTATTTTCAATAATCCAGCCCTTACTCCAATTTGCACCCAGAAGTCCGGGCTGATCTGCGGTAGGAGGTGCCCATGGAGTGGCCGCATGAGCCATTTCAAAGCCTCTTACAGTGATGTAATCGATGCCGGTCTCATCTGGATAAAAGCAAGATCTGCGCACGTTTATTTCAACAAGCTCTTCGTTGGGATCTGCGCCTTGGAAATTTGCATAAATAGTAGTGTTCTCAGCATCTACTTGTGGAAACCAGACATATTTTGTCTGCTCCTGGTTATTCACAGGAACGATTTTCTTTGTCCAGTGATCCATCACTTCGGTCTTAATAACAGGGCTAATCAGCTCTTCATAGCTGCTGACCTCATAAAAGGACATGCCATTTAGATAGACATCACCTCGATGCTTTGTCTCCTCCACTGTCACGAGCCAGTCTCCGAATATTTTCAGAGCATATGGGTTGTAATCTGCGAAGAATGAGTTTGGACGCACCGCTTTCCAAACATTACCTTCAACAGGCTGCCAGTCCTGAACCCGTTCTGAGCCTTTAATAATGACCTTTTCACCCTCTGCTGCCTGGTAAGTAATTCTTCTTTTGTTGCTTAATCCCTTGTACTTAGGTTTTACCCATTCCCTGTACACTCCTTCACGGACAGTAACCGTATCACCGGCCACAGCGACGCTGGCGGCTTTGTTAATTGTCAGGAAGGGATGTTGACGGGTTCCCTTGTTTTGATCAGATCCGTTTTTTGCGACATAATACTCCATAATTCCTTACCTCCTTTGCCCTTATTTTATCATACATGCAATTGAAATCATCTATAGAATTTGTAGAATTATGTCGATAATTATGTCTGGATGCTCTTTTTTTAATAATGAATGAGGGGGTAATTTTCGTGGATGGATATACCAACAGAGCACATAAGTTTAATGCGCTGATAATGTGGGCTTTTGCGGCGATCTTAGCCGTCACTGCCTATTTCAATGGTGGGCTTTCACAAATGCTAACGGCTGCTGTTTTGCTGGTTGTCACCTGCTGCATTGTAACAGGCTTTGCATTCCTGAAGGTTAAGAATAACTTCATAAAATCTTTGATTATTTCGCTGTTACCCGCAATAGGTGTTATGCTCTACTCAGCGTCCCAGGGCGGACTAGAGCGCATGTTTACCGCATATCTTGTGTGTGCCTGTTTTGCTGCCGTCTATTTTAACAAAAATGTTATCTTGACCTATGGTGTTGCTTTATCTGTTATTCTCATTGCTGTGTATGCTATAAGGCCTGAAGCACTCCTTGGTAGCAATAGTGGTTTCGGTGAATTTTTTCCAAGGTTTGGCATGTACTTTTGCGGCACGGTAGCATTGTATTTCTTAGCAAGATGGGGAAATGAACATCTGCTAAATGCCCAAAAAGAAAGTGAAAAGGCGCAGCTTCTAAATAAAAACCTTACCAATGTTATAGACCAGGTAAATATCACTACCGACAGTCTTTTTGAGAATGTAAGCAAATGCAATGACAATATTTTGGAGAATCAACAGGGAGTAGCGGGTGTAACTAGATCGGTTCAGGAAATTTCTAAAGCGGTCGAGGATTCTGCAGTCGCAGTAAATAATGTTAACAGCTATGTCTTGGATTCATCACGGATTATTAATGAGACCTTCAATCTTTCCAAGGAAGTGGAGAAAGAATTTGCTTCAACATCTGAAGTAGTAGCTGCTGGCTCCCGGGAAACCGATGAGATGCGGGAGCATATGGATATTATGAGCCAAGCTATCGAATCTGCTGTTGAGGCAGTTACACAGCTGCAGGAGAAGATGGATTTAATTGGTGGCTTTCTTGACAATATCACCGATATTGCTTCTCAAACAAATATGCTGGCATTGAATGCAGCCATTGAGGCAGCAAGAGCTGGCGAGTTTGGTAAGGGCTTTGCCGTTGTGGCAGATGAGATAAGGCAGCTTGCGGATCAAAGCTCAAAAGCTGCAAAGGAGATACATGACATAACAGCCGAGGCGCAACAGACTACTGATAATGCGATTGAACAGGTCCAGAAGGGAAATGCTTCCGTTATTGAGAGCAATGCTAAGGTGGATGATGTAGTAGAGATATTCGGTAAAGTTAGAAATTCAATTAATTCTGTGAATAGCAAGCTCTACGCTGAATATGAAATGATGAATAACGTGGCTGAGCGTTTCAGCTATATGCAGGAGCAGTTGGAGACCTTGGCAGCCACATCTGAAGAAAACTCCGCAAGTACCCAACAGGTATTGGCAATGACGATGGTACAGGATGAGGCTATAAAAAGCACAGCCGAGATAGTCAGACAAATAAAGGACTTAGGACAGGCTTTAAAGGATCAGTTGTAATAATCATTGCAGCCGAGTCTGTTGTCCGGGCAAAAGACTTTGTTTGACTATTGTCTTGATTAGAAATATAATTAGTCATAAAAAGGTTATGGAGACAGGCATGAAATATACAGCAGATAGTGCAAGGCCGACGGCAAGAAAATTCAAGTACGAAACTCATTTGCATACCAGTGAGGCAAGCGCATGCGCTTTGAGTACAGGAGCGCAGATGGTGCGAGCACATTATGAAGCCGGTTACTCCGGAATCATAATTACTGATCATTTTTTTAATGGAAATAGCGGCGTTCCGCGGGATTTGCCATGGGAAGAGCGTATTGAGCTCTTTTGCTCAGGCTATGAGAATGCGCTGGAGGAAGCGAAAGGGCTGCCCTTCTGTGTGTTTTTTGGCTGGGAATATGCGGACAATGGTACAGAGTTCCTTACCTACGGTCTTGGCAAGGACTTTCTACTGTCTTTCCCTGATATACTTTCCTGGCCAATTGAGAAGTATTTGACAATTGCAAGGCAGCATGGCGGCTTTATTTCACATGCTCACCCATTCAGAGAGGCCTGGTATATCAAAGCCATACGGCTATTTCCTGAGCATGTTGACGCCATTGAGGTGTGTAATGCCAGTCATAGCAACCCAAGATTTGATGAGCAGGCACTGGAGCTGGCCAAGAAGCACTCTCTTTATAGAACATCCGGCTCCGATACTCATGATATAGATTGCATGTATGGTGGAGGTATGGAGTTTGACCATGAGCTTAGATCTATCGGGGATTTCATACAGGCCGTTAAGGAGCAGGGCCGGTAGCCACCGTAAGGTTTAGTCATCAATGGATTATGTTGCCCTATATGGGATGACAATAGCATAGAGTGAATAGGGTGCCATTCGGCACCCTATTTTGCGTAATTGTCAAAGTAGCCCTGAATGTAAACAATCGGAGTGCCCTTATCACCGCTGCCAGATGTCAAATCGCTGAGAGATCCTATGAGGTCTGTCAGCCTCCTGGGCGTTGTGCCCTGCGTCTCCATTGAGCCCATAAGGTCGTCACTCTTATTCCTGATATAGTCAGAAATGGCTTTGTTAAGATCCTCTCCCTTAAGCTCAGCAAAGTTGTTGTCGGCCAGATACTTTATTTTTACTTCGTTGGGCTTACCCTCGAGCCCAGCTGTATAGCCTGGTGAAACCACAGGGTCTGCAAGCTCCCATATCTTTCCCACCGGATCCTTAAATGCACCGTCCCCGTATACCATTACCTCAACAGTCTTGCCCGTCGCTTGGGCAATAGAGGCCTGTATCTTGTCAACCAGAGCCTTGCAATCACGTGGGAAAAGCTTTATAGTCTCTTCTGTAGCTTTGTTTGAGCCCAGCAGTCCATAGTCCTCGTTATAGCCATTGCCATTTATGGGTGAGGATAAAATATCATCCAGGCCATATACCTTTTTTGTTCCATTGGCTTTCAAAATCCTTTTTGTTCTAAATCTCGTATGAATATCACATGCAAGCACGCTTTTTGTATAGTTCAAAATGGTTTTGGCGTTATTGGAGAAGACTACCTGGCACTGGGCACCAGCCTCCTCAATCAGTGACTTATAGTAATCGATATAGTCTATACCGGTAAAGGTATGCTTTACATGGCCTAGAGTGCTGCGGAACTGCTCCAGCGTTAATACATCAGACCAGGGATTTATGCCCTTCTCATCAAGCAGATCCAGCTCTACAAGATGGTTGCCAACTTCATCGGCGGGGTAGCTGAGCATAAGAACAATTTTTTTTGCTCCCTTTGCTATGCCTCTCAAGCAAACGGCAAAGCGATTCCGACTCAGAATGGGGAAGATGACTCCAATTGTGTCGTCGCCGAATTTGGTTCTGATATCCTCGGCAATTGCGTCTATATGTGCATAATTTCCCTGAGCGCGGGCAACAACTGATTCGGTGATAGAGACAATATCACGGTCACTGATGGTGAAATTCTCTGCTTTAGATGCTTTGAGAACAACATCAGTAACGATTCTTACGATATCATCACCCTCTTTTATTATGGGAGATCTAAGCCCCCTTGATACTGTTCCAACCATTCTTTCCATTAAACATTTCTCCTTACATCACTTGTGTTATGGCATTAGCCACTATATGGGCATTTTGAGATGTAATATACCGCAATTGATACTTGGTTGCATCCAAAAGCCTGTATATAAATATGACGTCTTTTTAGCATATGATTGCTTTCCACTCTTGTATTATATTCGCTTTAGTGATATAAGTAAAATAAATAGCTTTAATATATATTATAACGAGGGATTATATGGCGACGAGACTGGATTTATACAATATTTTCTGCCAGGTGGCAAAAAGCAAAAGCTTTTCGAAGGCTGCAAAGGAGCTTTTTATGACGCAGCCTGCAGTGAGTCAGGCAGTTATGAATCTGGAAAACGATCTGGGCATACGCCTTTTTACCAGAAGCCCAAAGGGGGTTACGCTGACAAACGATGGCAAGCTCATTTTTGAACACGTCAACCCGGCGATAAATCTGATTCGAGTAGGAGAGAGCAAGCTGTTGGAAACCCGTAGCCTAACGATTGGCGAGATGAAGGTAGGCGTGGGAGACACAATTTCCAGGTATTTTCTGCTTCCATATCTGGCGCAGTTTCACGACCAATATCCGAATATCAGCTTGAAGATTATTAACAGAACCACACCGGAGATTTGCGCCATGCTGAAATCGGGAGAAGCCGACATCGCTTTGTGTAATTTACCTATTAAGGATTCGGCGCTGGAAACTACGAAATGTATCGATGTACACGATATCTTTGTATGCTCGGATAAATACGAGGATGTCTACTCCTCTCCGAGAAGCCTTGAAGAAATCGCACAGCTGCCACTCATTATTTTGGAGCGCAAGTCCAACTCACGCCAGTACGTAGAAAGGCATTTAATATCTAAAGGGATAAGGATCACTGCCGAAATCGAACTGGGATCCCATGATTTATTGCTGGAATTCGCGCGCTTCAATTTTGGTGTTGCCTGCGTTGTAGAGGAGTTTTCTCAGGATTATCTGCGAAAGGGAAGCTTGCATAAGGTAGACTTAATTGAAGAAATCCCAGCCAGGTCAATAGGCTTTTGCTTTTTAAAGGGTGTTCCGCTTTCGTCTGCGGCACAAAAGCTCATTGAAATTGTCAATTCCAAAGAAGCTCTTAATAAATAGAAGTGACTATTATTTCACCGCATCTCTTGTCTCCTCGAGGCACAGGCGGAATAAAATGCTCCAAAGAAAGCTAAATATGTGGTACAATCTCATAGGAAACAGTCTAAGAATCGGTGTAATATATACTACATTATGAGGGAGCAGCTTAAAGTGAAATACACATACAAGAATACGATGCACGCATGCTACACAGGCTTTATTACACAGGCTATCGTCAACAATCTGGCGCCGCTTCTTTTTATTATCTTTCAGGATAGGTTTAATATATCCTTCGAAATGGTGGGGCGGCTTATACTCATTAATTTCGGAACTCAGATAGCGGCGGATTTATTTGCGGCTAAGTACGCGGACAGGATTGGTTACCGTAAAGCGGCCGTGGCAGCTCACCTTTTTTGCGGCCTAGGATTGATTTGCCTGGGAATCCTTCCCGGACTTCTGCCCAATCCCTACACCGGGCTTATGATAGCAGTCATGATTTATGCTGTTGGAGGGGGCTTCATTGAAGTATTAATCAGCCCCATTGTAGAATCCCTGCCCGGAGATGCAAAGGCCTCTGCAATGAGCCTTCTTCATTCCTTTTATTGCTGGGGGCAGATGGCTGTCGTTCTCATAACGACTCTGCTTGTGAAGATCCTGGGAGCAGACGTGTGGTTTATTCTACCCGTGATGTGGTCTGTGATTCCTCTATATAACATGTTCATGTTCATGAAGGTACCATTGATGCCGCCTGTAGAGGAGAAGGAGAAAACACCGCTCCGGCAGTTATTCGGAGCCAGAACATTCGTCCTGGCACTGATTCTGATGATGTGCGCAGGGTCATCAGAACTGGCTATGTCCCAGTGGTCATCGCTATTTGCGGAGAAAGGGCTCCAAGTGCCAAAGCTAGTAGGCGATTTGCTTGGGCCATGTCTGTTTGCGCTGTTGATGGGAATAGGAAGAACTATTTACGGAAACTTTGGCCACAGGATTAATCTGAAAAAGGCCTTAATAACAAGCGGAGCGCTTTGTGTTATATGCTACGCGGTTACCATATTTGTGCAGGTGCCGATCATCTCCCTGCTGGGCTGTGCCCTTTGCGGATTTTCAGTAAGCCTTATGTGGCCGGGGACCTTGAGCCTCACGGCTGAGTCCTTCCCGAAAGGCGGGACAGCAATGTTCGGCCTCCTGGCGGTATTCGGTGATTTGGGTGCTTCTATCGGGCCATGGATGGCTGGGTTGGTTTCCGATCTGGCTCAGGAATCGCACAGGCTGCTTGCCATAGGTCAAGCCTACGGTATGGGCTCGGATCAGGTTGGTCTAAAGACCGGCTTGCTCTCTGCGATGATTTTTCCGATAATGCTGACGGTTAGCTTAGCTGTGATGAAGGAGAGAAAACGGGTAAGATCGTAGCCTTATAGGGCATTTTGCGATGTCACAGCTTTTGAGTTCCGCAGCACACTATATTGCCGGCATATATGAAAGTTCGTCACTATATATTGTGCAGCTAAGTTTTATTTAGGTTACATAGCAAAAGCCTTTAATATATAATTTATTGATATTATTTTCCCTTAATGGGATAATGAAAATATATTAAGTAGGACTAAGGAGGATCGATATGGGAAAAGCACTAATTATTGGAGCAGGCGGCGTTGCCAGTGTTGTTGCGCATAAGTGTGCGCAAAATTCGGACGTTTTTAAGGAGATTTGTATAGCCAGCAGAACATTGTCCAAATGCGATGATATAAAGGAATCCATAAAGGTAAGGGTTCCAAATAGCCCTACGAAGATTCATACTGCACAGGTGGATGCCGATAGGACTGAGCTTGTGGTTGATTTGATCAGGAGCTTCCAGCCGGATATTGTTGTCAATGTCGCTCTGCCTTATCAGGATCTGACCATTATGGATGCATGCCTGGAAACAGGGGTGCATTATCTGGATACGGCCAATTATGAGCCCCCGGATGTAGCCAAGTTCGAGTACAAATGGCAATGGGCATACAGGGAGAAGTTCAACAAGGCGCACATAACCGCGCTGCTCGGAAGCGGTTTTGACCCAGGAGTAACGGGAGTATTTTGCGCTTATGCTCAGAAGCACTATTTTGATGAGATTCATTCCATAGACATTCTGGACGCTAATGCCGGGGATCATGGGTATCCCTTTGCTACAAACTTCAATCCTGAGATTAATATCCGCGAAATAACGGCTAACGGAAGTTATTTTGAGAATGGTGAGTTTAAAGAAACCGAGCCCCTTTCTGTGAAGAAAACTTATGACTTTCCGCAGATAGGCCCCAAGAACATTTATTTGCTTCATCATGAGGAAATTGAGTCTCTGGCGATTAACATAAAGGGCGTCAAGAGGATTCGCTTTTGGATGACATTCTCAGACAACTATCTCAATCACCTTCGCGTACTGGAGAATGTGGGAATGACATCGATTGAGCCTGTTGAATTTGAAGGGAAGCAAATAATTCCCTTGCAGTTTTTGAAGGCTCTTCTTCCGGATCCTGCATCGCTGGGGCCAAGGACTAAGGGCAAGACCAACATCGGTTGCATATTCCAGGGCATCAAGGATGGAAAGCCCAGGACATACTATGTCTATAATGTGTGTGATCACCAGCAGTGCTTCGAGGAGGTTGGATCGCAGGCGATTTCCTATACCACAGGTGTTCCTGCTATGATCGGAGCCATGATGATCATGGAAGGCATATGGAAGAAGCATGGTGTTTACAATATCGAGGAGTTTGATCCGGATCCCTTTATGGAAGCCCTGAACAAGTGGGGACTGCCATGGCATGAGGATTTTTCGCCGGAGCTGCTGGGTTGAGGGAATCTGGTGTTGATCGATTTATGGAAGTGTTGATCGATTTAAAGAAGTGTTGGTTGAGTTAAAGGCTAACCGGAATTCCCAGATTATGTGATTATCTGAGCTTATAAATTTGAGGAGCTATAATGAATATTGACTATAGCAAGCTGTCGGGCCTGCCATCTCCATGCTATGTTGTGGACGAGGGGCTCTTGGAAAAAAATCTAGAAATACTGGGGTATGTCCAGGAAAGGGCGGGCTGTAGCATCCTTCTTGCGCAGAAGGGCTTTTCCATGTATTCGACATATCCCAGGATAGCCAAGGTGCTCAAGGGTGTTACTTCCAGTTCTCTTTTCGAGGCCCGATTGGGCTATGAGGAAATGGGCAAGGAAGTCCATATTTTTGCGCCCGCCTACATTGAGGAGGAGTTTGACGAGATATTAAGATACTGCGACCATATTGTTTTCAACTCCTTCGACCAGTGGAACAAGTATAGAGGCCGTGTGGAAGCAGTGACCTCAAAGAAAGTTGAGTGCGGTATAAGGGTAAACCCCGAGTATTCAGAGATTGAGACTTCGATTTACGACCCCTGCTACAGGTATTCCCGACTGGGAGTTACGCTGGATAACTTCAGGCCCGATGAGCTGGAGGGGATAGATGGCCTGCATTTTCACACCATGTGTGAACAGAATTCCGATACACTGGAACGGACAGCCAAGGTGATTGACCAGAAGTTCGGTCGCTACATAGAGGGCATGAAATGGCTTAATATGGGCGGGGGCCATCACATCACCAGATCTGACTATGATTTAGAGGTGTTGATTAATACTATTCTCTTCTTCAAGAATAAATACGGGGTAGAGGTATACCTTGAGCCGGGGGAGGCTATAGCTCTCAACACAGGTTTTTTGGTGGCTACAGTTCTTGATATCATAAACAATGGAATGGATATTGCAATCCTGGATGCATCGGCCGCATGTCATATGCCTGATGTGCTGGAGATGCCCTATAGGCCGAATGTAATCAATGCCGGGATGCCCAAGGAGCATAAGTACACCTATAGACT
Organism: Clostridiaceae bacterium; assembly: GCA_012730015.1. Lineage (GTDB taxonomy): Bacteria > Bacillota > Clostridia > Acetivibrionales > DTU013 > JAAYBT01. The sequence continues at coordinate 6,290 of JAAYBT010000162.1, read as the reverse complement.
TGGGGGAAATACCTGTCTTGCCGGTGATGTAATAGGTGATTATTCCTTCAGGGAGCCGCTAAAGCCCGGAGACAGGGTGGTTTTCTGCGATATGGCCCATTATACCATGGTGAAGAACAACACCTTCAATGGCATAAATCTGCCCTCTATTGCACTTTATAGTACAACAGAGGGCTTGAGGATAACAAAAAGATTTGGTTATGAAGATTTCAAATCACGTTTGTAAGGCTTATGCCGCGTAAAACGCCATCAAAGGTTGATAAGGTATTTATATATTGAACTGCTTAACCCTATCAGCCAGGCGCTCGGTACTGTCCTGGGTTTCACTAGCCAAATTAACTACTTCGTTTGCTTTATTAACACCGGATTCAGTTTTTTCAGCTATGTTTGAAGCTCCTTCGGCACCCTCGTTTGCAGCTGCCGTGACCTCGTCGATGGCCTTAAGCATATTTGCAATTGAATTATTCAAGTTCCTCGATGTTTCTTCAAAGTTCGCCATTAATCCATTGATGTAATCTGCATCTGAACTGTATTGTTCGCCTGTCTTAACTAACATGTCATAGTCTTCTATTACCTGACCATCTACGAACTGTAGAATGCTACTCGAGTCCGTTACAAGCTTATCAACAGATTCCATGACTTCCTTTACGACAGTCTGTATTTGACCTGCGGTTACCTTTGAATCCTCTGCCAGCTTCCTGATTTCATCTGCAACAACGGCAAAGCCTTTTCCAAACTCACCTGCACGGGCTGCTTCTATAGCTGCATTTAGTGCCAACAGGTTTGTTTGGGAGGAAATTGCCAAAATGGCATCTGTAAGCTGCTGAATTTGCTCTATTGATTTAGCCTTTTCAATTGAAAGCCTGAGACTTACATTGGTTTTATCATATACGGAGTGGGCATTATTTCTGGACTCCTCTGCACCGGCTTTCAGATCCTCTGCCCGCAGCTTGATCTCCCTTGCTGCGTCCATGCCATCGCCTGCCTTAACTGCAACATCTTGAATCATATTTTCGATTTCTCGAGAAGTGGCGTTCATCTCCTCAGCCCCAGCGGCTGTCTCTTCCATACCCGCTGCCAGCTGTTGCGTGGTTGCAGATATGTCCTCGATGTCCAAATGTAGCTGATCTACTTCGTAAACCGTCTTTACTATAGTGTCTTCCATATTTCTTGTCTCACTAATAATACTCATGATGATATCCCTGATAGATATCCGCATTTGTTCAACAGCTTTTGCTATACCCCCGATTTCATCCTTCCTGCTAGTAAATTTGTCGGACACATCCATTGTAAAATCGCCGGAGGCTATGACATCTATATTGCTGCTTAGCCCATTCAGTGATTTGGCAAAAGCATTGCCGGTCAGAATAGCAAAGACTATGCCTAAGGCAAGTATAACAAGAGCAAAAAGGGAGATTTGGATAATTACTGAGTTTATTTTACTTTGGGATGATTCATTTTCAGTTCCGACAAACCACATACCCACTGTTGCTCCGCTACTATCCTTTATCGGTGTGTAAAGTGTACGATATAGAGTGCCATTTATTGTCGTTTCGCCTTCAAAAATACCGCCATTTGAAATAACCGCCTCAATCACCTCAGGATTGGCCTGCGTCCCGACGATTCTTTCTCCATTTTCATTAACTATGCTTGTTGTGATTCTTGTATCTCCTCTAAAGATTGTGGAAGCAATACCGGTATCGTTTTTGACTAAATCAACAATATATGTGTCATCATTCAAAACGGCAGATCCCTTGAGCAGGTTATCTCCCTCAACAAGCCAATCTCCGGGATATTTGGCATCCAACAAGGCAAAGCCGAGGTTGCTGCTATTTTTCAATTCATTGGCAATATTCGTTGTAATTATAGTTGAAATTCCTGTTATAGATATGCCATTGATCATTAACAGCATAATAACAATCATCACAGTTATTGGGATGGCTAGCTTCCACTTTAGTTTCATAATAAAGACCTCCATATAAAAAATGTTTTCTGCTACAAAATCTAGTTTGTTTATTTTTTCAGCATTTGTATGTTTTAGTTACAATTATTTTTCTTTGAAAGCCCCCTTTTAGTTTTATGAAATCACTTTCTAGTTGGATATGATATTATTCGACATAATTCTTTTAAAAGTTAACACTCGTAGGGTAGTACTTATTGTTTTTATTTCCCACAAAAGTCCAAGATAAAACAACAAATAACCAGTTGTAACAATCATATGGAAACTGTTGCTTATTAGGTGTATAATAATGTTATAAAGAAGGTAATAAATGAATTGCACAGTGACAAATATTTGAACATGATATGTGCAGATATTTTTCGGAGGTACGAAGGTGAGCGTTTCAGGGATAGGATTAAATGGATATGGGTCCTATAATGGTTATTCAGGATATGGCTATGCGTATGGCCCTGCCAATGTTTCACCTGTGCCAATTCAGACTGGTGTGGGTGGGGTGGCGGCCCCGGCTACAGCCACAGCTGATATAGCGGGTACCGGAGCATCAGGCAGGATGTCCGGGCCGGGCGAAATGACCGGAGCCGGAGCTGCTGCTGGGAGAACAGCCGGTACTGCAGATATGCAAATGCTCAAGCGCATGGGAGCGATTGAATGCGAAACCTGCAAAAACCGTACCTATCAGGATGGCTCCGATGATCCAGGCGTCTCCTTCAAGGCTCCCGGCCACGTTGATCCTGCCAGCTCATGGGCTGTTATAAGGAGTCATGAGCAGGAGCATGTGATGCGAGAACAGGGCAAGGCAAAAGTGGAAGGAAGACGAGTTATTTCCCAGAGTGTATCTCTAAGCACAGCTACATGTCCGGAGTGTGGAAGAGTCTATGTAGCTGGCGGGGTAACCAGAACCACTACCGCAGCGCAAAGGAGCAATCCTGCCATTGAATCGGCTGAAAAGAAGAGGGCTGCCCTGGCTTCCGCCTATAAGGGCGGAAAGGCTACTACAGGCAGAAGTGTCAATAAAGCTGTCTAAGATCCTATGATGCACATTTCGCACAAGCGCTCATTGAATGTGCTTTCGCCGATAGTTCTTTTCATTTAGCAAAGAAAACTATATAATTAACACTAATTGCTGAAACTATTGGCAAATGAGAAGAAGGAGATACAGCAGATTATATGAAATTTAACAGGTTTAACATTGACGAAGAAATACAAAGGGGAATTGACAGCCTTGGATTTGAAGAGGCAACGCCCATACAGGCTCAGGCAATTCCTTTTATTTTAGATGGAAAGGACATCATCGGTCAGGCTCAGACAGGCACAGGCAAAACGTGTGCATTCGGTATTCCGGCCATTAGCATGCTTGATACCGAATCAGAGAACATTCAGGTTTTGGTCCTCTCTCCCACAAGGGAGCTGGCTATACAATCCTCCGAGGAGTTAAAAGCCATATCAAAGTATAAAAGCGGTGTTCGCATTCTGCCCATCTATGGGGGACAGCCAATTGACCGACAGATTCGCGCACTTAAGAACCGCCCACAGATTATTATTGGCACGCCGGGCAGGGTAATGGATCACATGAGGCGTCATACGCTGAAATTAGCAAACCTTAGAATGATTATTCTGGACGAGGCGGACGAGATGCTTAATATGGGATTCCGCGAGGATATTGACACAATCCTTAGGGAGGTCCCGGAAGAAAGGCAGACAATTCTTTTTTCTGCTACGATGCCCAAGGGAATAATGGATTTGACAAATAGATATCAAAGGTCCCCGATATATGTGAAGGTAACACATAAGGAACTGACGGTTCCAAGCATTGAACAATACTACCTGATGGTTGGAAGCTCGTCCAAGTCCGAGATACTTTCCAGAATTATTGACGCTAACGACATAAAGCTGGCGCTTGTGTTTTGCAATACAAAGAAAAGGGTCGACAATCTGGCAAGTGAGCTTCAGTCCAGAGGCTATGCCGCCGAAGCACTCCATGGTGATTTGAAGCAGGATCAAAGAGACAGGGTGATGGCGAAATTCAGAAAGAGGCAGTTCGACATTCTGATTGCCACGGATGTGGCAGCAAGAGGCATTGATGTGGATGATGTGGAGGCTGTTTTCAACTATGACCTGCCCGGTGACGATGAGTATTATGTCCACAGGATTGGAAGGACAGGCAGGGCAGGGAAGACAGGAAAAGCTTATTCTTTCGTAGTTGGACGTGAAATTAATCAGATAAAGGATATCCAAAGGTTCACAAAATCCGTCATAAAGCCTATAAAGCCACCTACGCTTATGGATGTCGAAGAGAATAAAATGAATAAGGTAATGCAAAGCGTGAAAAAGATTATCGCCGAAGGTGGATTATCAAAATATGCTGATTTCATGGAAAGAACTATTGAGGATATGAATACTTCAGATGATGAGGGACATATTGTCAGTCCGATTGATTTTGCGGCAGCCATGCTAAAGATGGTCGCTGATCCAGGCGGCAGTGATGGTAAGAGCGATAGCCCTATTGCCGAGTGTATTGATTTTCCGCCGGATGATGAGGATACAGGCGCAGAGGAAGGCTATGTAAGGCTGTTTATCAATATGGGAAGAAAGGATAAGATTCAGCCGGGAAATGTTGTGCAGAGTATTGCATCCACCTCAGGCCTTCCCGGAAAGATGATTGGCGCTATAAATATTTATGATAACTACACATTTGTGGAGGTACCCAAGGAGTATGCCCGTAAAGTGCTTGACTCAATGAAGGATTTTAAGCTAAAGGGCAGGAAGGTCAATATTGAGAGGTCTAATATAAGGCCTATGGCAAGAAGACGATTTAGCGGTAGAAAAAAGATTAAGGGATAGACATAAGTATTATAGATATAAAGATATTCTTAGGAGGATGAAATGCCTATTTTGGAAGAGGTAATCGGAATTGCTGCAGCAGCTTTTTTTGCGGCAGGCTCGGTACTGGGGAATCCGTCAATTGCACTAATGACATCGGATGCCTTGCAGGCTGTTACTTCCGATGAAGTAGCTGCATATGTACAGGAAGTTGATACTGTGGAACAGTGGGATGGAACAGCTGGTGGTTTGGCTGCCATGTCTTTGGAGGCAGCAAATGATGCCGTAAGAATAAATAGGGAGTTTGATGAACGCCAATGGTACCGCTCTCAAATACCTATGAAAAAGGAGCATCAGAAGCTACTTTGGGACTACTGCAAGGAAAGAGAGCTGGACTACATTGATATGCTTGCTCTAATAGCTCTGGAGAGCAACTTTGACGAAAAGTGCAAAAGCACCAGCGGCAGGTATCAGGGATATTTTCAGATCAGCAAGATTCATTGGGAAAGCTTATCTGAGACGCTAAACACCCCCAACGCTCCTTTGGATGGCGCAGTCAATATCAACTGGGGTACAAGGATTTACAGCTGGATTCTGATGGATGAACGGGTTAGGGATCTGGAGGGTAATGCCCAACGGGATGTAGCACTTTCCATATATCAGCGGGGAAGTGCCGGATACAATAGAAATGGGCTTAGCAAGACTTATCTTAGAGCGTTTTACAATAGAAGAGAATTGATGCTGTCTTATTTTCAGGATAATGATTAACCGGCTTTGTCAATCGATAATGGGGAAATAGACGGGTGTGCAAAAGCCAAAAAAAGAGAGGTAAGTCATCATATTTGACTTACCTACTGTCAAGCTTATTCTTGTGTCCTGCATAGCCGAATTTCACTTTTCTTTGCTCTTGCTAGAAACCGCCGAAGAAACCGCCGCCAAAGCCCGGAAACCCGAAAAATGGACGTCTTCTTCTGCGTATTAGGCTGGTTAATAGCAAGGCTGTGATAAAGTCTCTCAAAATACGTCTGCCTCCTCCAAAGAATTGTCTCTCCTCAGCAACTTGACTTTTCTTGACCGCGGCTTCAACATTCGGCTCCACCTTTTTGTATATATCCTCAACCATTGATTCGAGCTCAGTATTTGATGGGCATTTTTCTCCGAATTTCCCCATCCAATTGTCGCAGGCATTCTCAACTACAGGGCTTATCAAATTGTATGTTTCAGGATACATGTTCTCAAGCTCATCCTCAGACATTACGGACATTGGGTTCATACCCTGCATTGGCATAGTCCCCATCGGGTTGCACATATTCTGCATAGGCATTGTCCCCATTGGGTTACACATATTGTGCATGGGCATAGTCCCCATCGGGTTTATGTTCTGCATTGGCATGGTCCCCATCGGATTTATGTTCTGCATTGGCATAGTCCCCATCGGGTTTATGTTCTGCATAGGCATAGTTCCCATCGGATTTATGTTCTGCATAGGCATAGTTCCCATCGGATTTAT
>JAAYBT010000161.1 GCA_012730015.1 Clostridiaceae bacterium | reverse complement strand
GCTTATCTTGACGAGAGCCTAAGTTTTGAGGAGCGGGCGAAAGATCTTGTTTCCCGTATGACGCTGGAGGAAAAGGTTACCCAGATGCTACACAAGGCTCCGGCGATACCGAGGCTGGGAATACCGGCATATAATTGGTGGAATGAAGCGCTTCATGGAGTGGCAAGGGCAGGTGTTGCAACAGTATTTCCACAAGCCATTGGTCTTGCCGCCACCTTCGATGAAGACTTGCTGTTCAAGATTGCTGATGTTATTTCTACGGAAGGTAGAGCCAAATACCATGAAAGCATTCGCAAGGGCGACCACGACATATACAAGGGCCTTACCTTTTGGTCTCCAAATATTAATATCTTCAGGGATCCCAGATGGGGCCGCGGTCATGAGACATACGGAGAGGATCCTTACCTGACCGGAAGACTTGGCGTCGCCTTTGTAAAGGGTATACAGGGCAATGATAAGAAATATTTGAAAGCTGCCGCCTGCGCCAAGCATTATGCCGTGCACAGTGGACCAGAAAGTGAAAGGCATAGCTTTAATGCGATTGCATCAAAAAAGGACATGCGCGAAACATATCTCCCAGCCTTTGAAGAATTGGTAAAGGAAGCAGGAGTAGAAGCTGTTATGGGAGCATACAACAGAACTAACGGCGAACCCTGCTGTGGAAGCAAGACTCTTCTTAATGACATACTACGTGAGGAGTGGGGATTCAAGGGCCATGTTACATCGGACTGCTGGGCTATAAAGGATTTCCATGAATACCATATGGTAACAAAGACAGCGCCCGAATCGGTGGCATTGGCTGTAAAAAACGGCTGTGATCTTAACTGCGGAAATATGTTTGCTAACCTGCTAATTGCTCACAAGGAAGGGCTTGTGGAGGAAGCCGATATAGATCGTTCAGTTACTCGTCTAATGATGACAAGGCTGAAGCTGGGCATGTTTGATGACCCAAAGAATGTTCCCTTCACTGATACACCATATGAAGTTAATAGCTGTCAAGAGCATAGTGATTTCTCAGTTGAGGTAGCTAAAAAGTCACTTGTGCTTCTTAAAAATGAGGGCAACTTGCTTCCCTTGGATAAATCGAAGCTAAAGTCAATTGCGGTAATAGGCCCTAACGCCAACAGCCGTGCAGCACTTCAGGGAAATTACTATGGCACATCCGACAGATATGTCACGGTATTGGAGGGCATTCAGGCCTCTGTAGGCAAGGATACCAGGGTTTACTATTCAGAAGGCTGCCACCTGTTCAAGCCTATGACTACGGGCTTGGCCGAGCCCCGAGACCGCTTTGCCGAAGCATTGGCTGTGGCGGAAAGATCCGACGTGGTCGTTATGTGCCTCGGGCTGGATGAAACAATTGAAGGAGAAGAGGGCGATACCGGCAATGAGTATGGCAGCGGCGACAAGATGCATTTGAACCTTCCAGGGCTTCAGCAGGAGCTTCTAGAGGCGGTATTTGCTACCGGCAAACCTGTTATAGTTGTTTTGCTGTCAGGAAGTGCACTGGCTGTAACATGGGCAGATAAACATGTTTCGGCTATTATTCAGGCATGGTATCCAGGCGGACGCGGTGGAGAAGCTATAGCATCACTTCTATTCGGGGAATATAGCCCATCGGGAAGACTGCCCGTTACCTTCTATGCTACTACCGAGGAGCTGCCTGACTTCCGTGATTATTCCATGGAGGGCAGAACCTATAAATATATGACAGAAGAGGCCTTGTATCCCTTCGGATATGGTCTTAGCTATACTAAATTCGAATACAGCGATATAAAGGTCGCCGAAAGCTTCAAGGCTGGTGATAGCGTCTCCTGCTCTGCCACTGTAACAAACATTGGCAACAATGCATCCGAAGAAACAGTACAGCTTTATCTGAGGGATGTGCAAACGAGCGCCTCAATGGCACCAAGATGGCAGCTGCGAGGCATTCGCAAGGTTTACCTCAAGCCCGGCGAAAAGGCGGAGGTTAACTTTACTCTTACCCCCAAACAGCTGTCCCTCATTGATGATGATGGCAATGAAGTGCTTGAGCCAGGCACCTTCAACATTTTCATAGGAGGTAGCCAGCCCGATTCAAGAAGCATAAGTCTTACAGGCACGCAGGTGCAAAAGGCTTTCTTTGAGATAGCCTAGAAAGACCAGCAGCTATGATGTGTTGGAGGTAGATGGATAGACAGATGTCAGGTAGCATATGCAGGAGCATTTCCAGGCTGTGCTCTATATTGCGAGATGGGTTCTGTTCTGCTATCATGATGGTACTGAGGTGTTGTTATGATTATCGAAGGCCTTCATGAGAGAAACATATTTACAGAGCAGTATCCCTTTCGGCTTGTAGTCAATACTGAAGAAGAGTTTCAATACCCTCTTCACTGGCATAATGCCGTGGAGTTGGTATATAATGAGGTGGGCCTGTGTCGACTCAAGGTATCAGGCTCACAAATCTCTCTTTCCAACGGTGATTTTTTGCTAATCCCAGCCGGCGAGATACATGAAATCATCGAATGCAGCAAGAATGGCAAACGCTTTTTTATTCAATTCAACATAACCTCTCTTGACGGCTTCGGTGGCATAAACCACATCAAGCCCTTTATGGAGAAGCTTCTAAAAATCAGCCGGGACGGGCACTCTCAGCTTCAAAGCTCTCTTGAGAAATGTGCATTAGACCTGATTGATGAATACGAGAAAAAGGATTATGCATACGCTCTATCCTTAAACGCAAGATTATTTGATATTATCGTGATAATTTCCAGATATCTGGCTGAGGAGAGCGGCTATGCAGGGGCAGCACATAGACCTAAAAAGAGAGCCGCTATAGGACAGATTAATGAGGCCTTCGAGTACATTCAGAATAACTATCCCTCTGATATTACATTAAAGGATGTTTCCTCATCAGTCGGCTTTAGTGAGTATCATTTCTCCAGGCTCTTCAAGGATTATACAGGCATGACCTTTCTAAGCTTCCTCAATAGCTACCGTATCAAACAGGCAGAAAAGCTTCTTAGGCAAAGCGATAAGCCCATTCTGGACATTGCGCTGGAGTCTGGTTTCAATAGCCTTACCACATTTAATAGGATTTTTAAGAAATACAAGGGCTGCTCGCCTACCTTCTATCGTAAGGCCTGCCTGTGATGAAGCCGACAGAGTTACGATGCGGCAGCTACAACTGCAGTCAATAATCAAAGCCTCCCCATCAGGAGCAGGACCTCTCTCATCACCTTACAGGCAGCGGCAGTAGATATCCCGGAAGGGTCGAGCCTCGGAGCCAGCTCAACCACATCTGCGGCAACAATATTCAAATCCCTAAAGCTGCATAGGGCCTTATGCAAATCGTTGAAGCTCACTCCACCCGGCTCAGGAGTTCCGGTTCCGGGCATAACAGATGGATCGAGCACATCTAAATCAATAGTTAGATAAACAGGCTTACTCGACAGGGCAGCTACTACCTCCCTCGACGAAGACAGGTCGAATTTATACAGGCTCGTGTGCCCCTCTGCCGACCATTCGAATTCTTCCTTCAACCCGCTGCGGATGCCCATTTGCCAAATGCGTCCGTCTCCAGTAATGTCCCAGATTCTCCTGACTACAGAGGAATGGGAAAGCCTATCTCCAAGGTATTCCTCTCTTAGGTCAGTGTGAGCGTCCAGCTGCAGCAGACACAAATCAGGATACTTTTCAAGGACAGCCTTAAAGGCAGGCAGGGTAACAAGGTGCTCGCCGCCTGTCATAAAGGGCTTCTTGCCCATTCTGACAATATGAGCCGCCGTGCTTTCAATCATATCTAAGGCTGACCCCGTATCACCAAAGGGCAGCTCCAAATCTCCCGCATCACATACTGCTATGTCGGTTAAATCCCTGTCAAGCACAGGGGAATAGGTCTCCAACCCATAAAACTCTGAGCGCATGGCCTGGGGCCCGAATCGAGAGCCCGGACGATATGTAGCGGTGCCATCAAAGCCTGCACCAAAAACAATTATTTGCGCCTCCTCGACACTGGCATCACAGCCCATCAATACCGGCAGCCTCAGTTCATCCATACTCAATTCCTCGCCTTGTGCAATCAAGAGGTAAATGAAGACTCCATATCCCACTCCATATCATTTCCTGATATGCACATCATTATTTTATATCCTGCTTACCCCTGATTTGACCGCCGCTTCGGCAACTGCCTTGGCTACACAGTCTGCGACTCTCGGGTCAAAGGGAGCAGGAATTACATAATCCGCATTCAATTCCTCGTCGGAGATAAGATCCGCTATGGCTTTTGCAGCGGCAATCTTCATCTCATCATTGATATCGCTGGCCCTCACATCAAGAGTTCCTCTGAAAATACCGGGGAAAGCGAGCACATTGTTAATCTGATTGGGGAAATCCGAACGGCCTGTGCCAACCACAGCAGCGCCCACCTCTTTTGCGTCATCGGGCATAATCTCCGGTGTAGGATTTGCCATGGCAAAAATAATAGGATCCTTTGCCATACTCCTAACCATTTCCTTATCCACCACGTTTTCAACAGAAACTCCGATAAATACATCAGTGCCGGCAATAACATCCCTGAGAGTTCCTTTCCTCCTGTGAAGGTTAGATATCTTTGCCATCTCGGCTTTCTCTGGGTTTAGGTTGTCCCTTCCCTCATAAATTGCGCCCTTAGTGTCGCAAAGAATGACCTTCTTCATTCCCATCGCCATCAAGAGCTTGGTAATGGCAATACCAGCCGCACCCGAGCCATTTACGACAACCTCAATATCACTGATCTTCTTATTCGTAAGCTTCAGAGCATTCAACATTGCAGCCAGAACGACAACCGCAGTACCATGCTGATCATCATGGAAAATCGGGATATCGCATTCCGCCTTTAGGCGCCTTTCTATTTCAAAGCATCTTGGTGCGGAGATGTCCTCCAGATTAATCCCGCCAAAGTTGCCTGCCAACAGCTTCACTGTCTGTACGATTTCATCAACGCTCTTTGAACGTATGCAAAGAGGGAAAGCATCTACATCACCAAAGGTTTTAAATAGTACGCATTTGCCCTCCATTACCGGCATTCCGGCTTCAGGCCCAATATCTCCCAAACCAAGCACAGCTGAGCCATCTGTAACTACTGCAACAAGATTCCATCTTCTAGTAAGCTGATAAGAAAGATCAACATCATCCCGAATAGCCAGACAGGGCTCTGCAACGCCGGGAGTATAAGCCAATGAAAGCTCCTGCTTGTTAGTAACGGGTACTGAGCTAATAACCTCTATCTTTCCCTTCCATTCACCATGCAATCTTAATGATTCTTTTCTATAATCCATAGTATTTCTCCTATCTTCCAAATATAGCCGAACAGTACAAGAATAGCAAACATTTCGCATGGAATCAAGCTATTTTAGCAAGTTGCTGCATCGGCGCCAGTCCGGCAAGAATCGATCCATGTACCCGTAGAAAACACTGTTGTGGCCCCTCTCCAGAAGATGCACCATCTCATGTACTACTATGTATTCAAGACACTCAAGCGGCTTCTTTGCCAGCTCCAGGTTAACCCAGATGTGCCGGGTTTTGCGGTTGCAGGTTCCCCACCTGGTCTTCATTTTTTTTATTCCGAAATCACTGACCTTAACCTTCATAACCTGCTCCCACCTTGCAATCAAGCTGGGTAGCATCTGCTTTAGCTGGTTGCGGTAAAAATCATCCATGACTGCCCGACGCTTCTCAATTAAAGCCCCAGGGCGCACGTACATTATGAGAAAGTCACCGTCCGGGATTACTTCAGGCTTAGACTCCCGTTCCAGCAGATTCAGAGGATAATCCTTCCCCATAAAGGGATGTCTCTCTCCCGTCACAAATTCCTTGGGAACCAAAGCTTTGCGGCCTTTAATCCTGGCCTGCTGCTTCCTTATCCACTCAAGCCTCGACTTTGCAAACATAAGAATCGCATTGCCGTCCATGCGAATCGGTGCTGAAATGTGAACCCTGCCGTCAGGCGGGTATACCCTAAGATAAAGGTTTTTGATTCTCTTCCATTCAACCTCTATGGAAATCTCCTCTATTTGAAGCCTTGTTATCCGGCCTGCTTTGGGCTTCATTTAATAGTCCCCCGTCAACAGTAGAAAATCATATATGGGCTTTAGGCTTCTAAAGCTCTTATCCAGTTTTTGCGGCAGATCCTTTGAAAAAGCCAAATCGAAATCCTTCTGGACACACTCAAAGAAAATGTTCTTTCTGTCAAGCCATAATCTCAAGTTCTCCGGCTGGTCAGGATACTTGCTTCTTTTGTACATTTCTCCACCGATTGCGAACTCATTCTGAGACTCGTAGCATTGAAGTGCCTTCTTAAATGCAGGATGTCCCTTAATAATCATATCTCTCATGTGAGCCATTGATGCTGGCTCCGCATTGTAGTAACCAGCCCCGTAGCTGCACCCCGTCTGGTCCAGTCCAAACCAGTAGCATGCCGACGTTGACATCTGGGATTTATCCCTGAGAAATACAATCCAGGCATTATCTCTATAGAGCGTCTTGTCCTTTGTGAAACGGGTATCCCTGCGCACTCTGGAAATAAGCTTTGAAGGGATGGTTATTATGCTCCCGTCAATTTCCTTCATGGTTGGCGCAAGTTCAGTAATCAACTCCACAAAAGGGTTGTATACGTATTTTTTATAGACATGCTTGTGACTGTCGTACCATGCCTTATCATTGCGCATCCTGTTCTCAAAAAGAAATATTAATCCTTCCTTAGTAAATCCTTCAAAGCCCATAATAATCTCCTCCGATATGTGATAGCAGTATTATTGCCCTGCTTCTCTTCATCATTTTAGTATGATTATAAGACATAATTTTATCAATATAGTATCATATTATAGAGCCAAGCTGCTATACGAGTGGTGGGTATTTTCAAAGAAATATCTTATCGAGCTATCTGAATAAAAGCAGTAGTAATTGTTTTTCTCATCTTTTCTCCTACTGTCCTTTTGATACAGTCTTTCAGGCGATTCCCTTTCCTATTTTTTATCCTTGAATGCATAGAACACACTTAGCGAAAATGATAAGAAGCTGCCAATACCGTATACAATAAGGACAGCATCCGGTTTTGCTTCTATTTTGGAAATGATCAAGGAAACAATCCAAAGAATCCCGACTACAAAACAAACCCACTTTCTTGTACTGTACATCCAGCTCACCTCTTTCTTCGATTGGATTTTAAGACCGTAACCATAAATGCCAAACTTGCCAGGGATGCTCCAATTTAAATTAGCATCTGCTTCATAATAAATTCATCCTCTCATAGCCACATTATAACTGATAGAGTTTGAAAAAGCTTCGTAATGTAGTCGATGAAAGATAAAAGAGGCATGCTTACATCGCAAAAAGCATAGTACAAAAGTGCATTGCAATTTTATGGAATTCATAATAATATGGATACATAAACTTTTGCTTTCATTTACAGTCTATTCGCAAATTAATAGAGGAGGTAGTATTATGATCTGTCCAAGCTGCAAAAATCCATATTCCCCCGGTCAGAAGTTTTGTAAAAGCTGCGGAACCAAGCTGGAGGGGATTAATCCGAGTCCCGTCAATGCTGAAAATGCACAGCAGACCGGCAATTATGTGCCCAGCACCCCATCATCAGGCAGCCGGATGCGCAAGGCTCACGAGGTCGAGTATAAGGTACATGGTGAGGATATACAGTTCGTAGAAATCATGCTGGATCCCGGAGAGACAATCATTGCAGAAGCAGGCGCTATGATGTACATGGACAGCGCGATTAAAATGGATACTATTTTCGGTGACGGCTCGGGGAAAGAGTCTAATGACCTTATGGGTAAGCTTTTTTCCGCAGGCAAGCGCATGCTTACCGGAGAGAGCCTATTCATGACCACCTTTACTAATGCCGCAGGCATCAAACGCTGCGTCTCTTTTGCAGCACCCTACCCCGGAACAGTAGTGCCCTTTGATTTAGGAGACTACGGCGGAACACTTATTTGCCAGAAGGATTCCTTCCTCTGCGCCGCAATGGGTATATCGGTAGGAATCGCCTTCCAAAAGAAAATCGGCGCCGGGCTATTTGGCGGTGAAGGCTTCATAATGCAAAAGCTCGAGGGAGATGGTCTGGCATTCATGCATGCCGGTGGTACTATTGTCAAGAAGGACCTGCAGCCCGGTGAGACATTGATGCTCGATACAGGGTGCCTTGTCGCCATGACGGGAAGCATCAACTACGACATTAAGTTTGCGGGCAATATTAAGACTGCACTATTTGGCGGCGAAGGTCTGGCCTTTGCAACATTGACCGGTCCCGGTACAGTTTGGCTCCAGTCCTTGCCCTTCTCCCGTCTTGCCGACAGGATTTTCTCAGCAGGCAAGGGTAAGAACAAAGAAGAAGGAAGTATCCTTGGCAATATCGGCATTGGAAGCTTTTTCGGTGGGAATAGCTGAGTTTTCAATGAAATAATATATAAGTCTGCCAACCATTCGGTACGGCCGGTTGCATGTGGAATACATCTGCATACCGGCCGGCCGATGAGACTTGAAGTACTTGATGCACTTGATGTACATGAAGTAAATAATTGAAGTCCTTTTAGTATCCCGCCCTGGTATCCACGACATTCTTAAGCTTTTTTCCGCTCATATATGCTTCAAGATTATCGGCGCTGATGCGCACAATCCTTTCAAAGGTCTCCTGCAGGCTGAATCCCCCAGAAATATGCGGCGTAATGATGGCGTTTTTAATTTTCCATAGACGGTGCTCCTTTGGGAGAGGCTCAGGGGCAGTCACATCAAGTGCGGCTCCTGCAATCAGGCCACCTTCAAGCGCATCGCATAGGGCATCCGTATCGACGGCATTTCCTCGCCCTACATTAATTAAAACAGCGTTCTTCTTCATAAGCCGCAGTGTGTCCTTATTAATTATGTTATTTGTAAGGCTGGTACCAGGTAAGCTCAGAGCTACAATGTCAGCCCGGGGCAGGAGCGCCTCCAACTGATCCATAAGGTGAAGCTCATCCATATAATCGGGCTTAAGCGCATCTTTCCGCCTTATTCCTATTGTGTATGCCCCAAGGGCTTTCAATCTGCGGGCGAATTCCCCTCCAATATCACCTAATCCAATCACAAGGGCAGTAGAATTATAGATAGATTGAGCCTGTCCTGAATAGGACCAATCCGCCTGTATCTGCTTGTCCCTATAAATGTGAAGATTATAAAACAACTGCAGAAGAACGCCAAGCATATACTCGGAAATGGCCAGTCCGAACGCTCCGGATGCATTTGTCAGAACAGCACCATCGGGCAGCATATTCTCCTTGGCAAATTCACCTATACCGGCCATTTGCAGCTGCAGCCATTCTAAATTTTTCGATTCGCGTATCTTCATAGGGGGAGGATTTCCAATAATAGCATTTGCCTCAAGAAGAACCGAATTGTCAACCGTCTCGGCCTTTGCATACGTGAAATTCGCTGTGGGAGCTATCTGCTCAAAAAGCCTCTTATCTTCTTCTCTTACCGGAAGTAGTACAAGTATATTCTTCATCTGTCTTCTCCATATTAATATTTTTTATCTAGCCAGACTCTTCAAAGCGTCAATGGCATTAGCCTTGATTACTACCTTGATTATAGCTTATATATAGTCCTCAGTTCAACCCGGCCAATGTAATGTGGACCAGCAAATAATGAATGGGAATAAAATATTATCATTGTGAAAAGTATAGCTATTAGTAAGTGTAAAAAAATGAAAAAAGTTTGTGAAAGTATTGACAAAGTATTTTATTATCGTTAAAATATTAACAAAGAATACCTTAAGAACAAGACAAGGAGGGCTAATATGGAAATCAATAAGAACTACCAAATTGTAGATAATGTGGGCAAGCTAAAAGAAGCTCTTGTTCGCGTGCAGGATGCTCAGCAGCTCTTCGCATCATATACACAGGAACAGGTCGACCGAATATTCCTGGCCGCCGCCTCGGCTGCAACTAAAATGAGGATTCCCCTGGCAAAAATGGCCGTTGAAGAAACCGGCATGGGTATAGTTGAGGACAAGGTTATTAAGAACCACTATGCTTCGGAATATATCTACAATGCATATAAGGATACAAAAACCTGCGGGGTTATTGCTCAAGACAAGTCCTTCGGCACAAAAACAATTGCAGAGCCTGTTGGCGTAGTTGCTGCTGTTATTCCCACAACAAATCCAACATCTACAGCTATTTTTAAGGCTTTAATCGCGTTAAAAACGCGTAATGGGATTGTTTTTAGTCCTCACCCCAGAGCAAAGAATTGTACGATCGCCGCTGCAAAGATTGTTCTCGAAGCTGCTGTCGCTGCAGGTGCCCCGGAGAACATAATCGCCTGGATTGATGTCCCCAGCCTGGAAATGACAAATTTCATTATGAAGGAAGCTGATATTATTCTCGCAACGGGCGGACCGGGCATGGTAAAAGCGGCCTATTCGAGCGGCAAACCAGCCATAGG
>JAAYBT010000160.1 GCA_012730015.1 Clostridiaceae bacterium | reverse complement strand
GCTTTACTTGTAATTATTCCATGCAGCGAATTTGCTCTTACTCTTACTAATACAATTGTTAATCATATTTTCACGCCGACCATGCTGCCTAAGCTGGAGCTAAAAACCGGCATACCGGAGGAGCTGGCTACATTTGTTATAGTCCCAACGCTCCTTACAAGTACGGCCGGGGCTGTGGATTTAATTAGCCAGCTTGAGGTATATTATCTTGCAAATCGTGAGAAAAATTTGTTTTTTGCATTAGTGGGCGATTTCAAAGACGCACCATCGCAGGAACAGAAGAAGGACGAAGCGATAATAAAGACAGCTCTGGAGGAAATAGCAGAGCTGAACCGTAAATACTCCGGAAATGGCCCGGGCATTTTCTACTATATGCACCGCAAGAGAGTGTTTAATGCTGCTGAAAACAGGTGGATGGGCTGGGAGAGAAAAAGAGGGGCTATTGCTGAATTCAATAGATTACTTAGAGGGGATCCCGATACAGGATTTACCATATGTAGTGGTGATGTTTCCTTGCTTCCGGCAATAGGGTATGTTATTACGCTGGATGCAGATACCAACCTTCCAATGGGGGCCGCCAGAAGATTGATTGGAACAATTGCCCATCCTTTGAACAGGGCTTCCATTGACAAAGAAAGAGGGCTGGTCAGGGAAGGATACGGGCTGATACAGCCAAGAATTTGTGTAAGCATAACTGCTTCAAATTGCTCCTATTTCACTAAAATATTCGCAGGCCAGGGTGGTCTTGACCCATATACCACAGCAGTTTCCGATATTTATCAGGATATATTTGACGAGGGCATATTTACCGGGAAAGGTATTTATGAAATTGATGCTTTTACAAATGTGTTGGAGAAGAAAATTCCGGACAATACCGTGCTAAGTCACGACTTGATTGAAGGCTGCTATTTAAGAGCAGGTTTAGCCAGCGATATTGAGCTTGTGGATGGCTATCCTGCCAGCTACAGCAGCTATTCAGCCAGGCAGCACAGATGGACAAGAGGCGATTGGCAGCTCTTGCCATGGTTAGGTCGGGAGGTGAGAAACAGGGAGGGCGAAAAGGTCAGGAACAGCCTTTCCGGCTTATGTAAATGGAAAATACTGGACAATCTACGAAGAAGCCTTCTGTCACCATCTCTTCTTGTGCTTCTATTTGCAGGGATTACGCTCTTACCAGGAAGCGACATGGTTTGGCTGGGCTTTGCTCTGCTGGTAACATTTTCACCCTTGACTACAGGCATTCTTAATGCATTGTTAACGGGGAATATTAGATTTTTAAGAAACAGAACTAATTCAACGATCATTACAGGCATTAAGGCAGCGATATACCAATCGCTACTACTTTTTATGCTAATGCCTCATCAATCAAAGATAATGCTCGATGCCGTAGTTCGTACAATATATAGGGTGTGCTATTCCCATAAAAACATGCTAGAGTGGATTACTGCGGCAGATGTCGAGGCAAATGCAAAAAACACCGTGAGCAGCTATTTCAGGAAGATGTGGGTTGTCGTTCCGGCATCTTCTATTGTGATTATTGGAGCCATTTGGGCCAAAAGCAGTATTCTTCTGGCTTTTATTGCCGCTGTGCTATGGCTTTTATCGCCCTGGGTGGCTCATAGTATAAGCAGGCCAGTGCCCAAAAAGCGATATAGGCTGACTCACAGTGATATCAATGTGCTTAGAAGAGTATCAAGAAAGACCTGGAGGTATTTCGAGGATTTTGCAGGAGAAGAGGATAATTATCTTCCTCCAGACAATTATCAGGAGAATCCGCCAAAGGGGGCAGCGCACAGAACATCGCCCACAAACATTGGCCTGATGCTTCTGTCTGCGCTTTCTGCCGGCGATATGGGATATGTGGGGTTTAAGGGCCTGGCTGACATCCTGGGCTCTACCATTAGTACTGTGGAAAGAATGGAGAAGTGGAGGGGGCACCTTTTTAACTGGTACGATACCAAAACGCTGGAAGTGCTGAGGCCTATGTATGTGTCGACAGTGGACAGCGGGAATTTAGTTGGCTACATGATAGTAGTAAGGGAGGGCTTGAAAGAATACCTGAAGAAGAAAGTGCCAATGCCTTCGCTGGCGATGGGTATTAAGGATACGCTTGAGCTTGTGTGTGAAGAGGAGGGAAAGGAAATTGATCAAAGTCTTCGGCAGACATTGGTTGAATTGTCAAAAAAGGAGCAGATGGATCCGCTTAGCTGGGCAAGCGTATTAGAAGGAATAGCTGCGTGGCTGAAAAATGAAATTCTTGATCAGGCAATAAGTGACAGTCAAAAAAATGAAAGCAGCCACATGAAAAAAAGCAAGCGATTTGCTAATGGCCTACAATTAGCCAATGACTACAGGTGGAGCTCAAAGCTTAATGATATGGTTCAAAGCTTTATGGATGAATTGCTTCTGTTTTATCCCTTTTTAAATCAGCCTGACGCTCTGAGCATATTGGATGAAGAGAAAAATGAGTTTTCGAAGCAGCTGAGGCAACAGGGAACACCCATGGAGCTGCTTCAAGGTTACCGGAAGGCCGCAAGCCTTTTGGGGAAAAAGCAAAACACGGGAAAGGCCTCAGAATTGTTAAGCCTGCTCAAACAGACACAAGGAAATATTGAGTTTGAGATAGATAGATACAATAGCCTGATTGAAAGGATTTCAAAGCTTATTGATGAAACAAAATTCTCACCTCTGTTCGACCATAAGCGCTTGCTATTTTCAATAGGATATAATACCGAGGATGAACACCTAAGCAAGTCATGCTATGACCTGCTTGCATCTGAGGCGAGACAGGCCAGCTATATTGCCATAGCCACAGGAGAGGTGGACCGCAGGCATTGGCTGCGCATGAGCAGAAAGCTGACTGCCGCGGAGGGAGGAAAAGGGCTGGTATCGTGGACAGGAACAATGTTTGAATACCTGATGCCTCTTCTTATCATGCGAAATTATGAAAACACCTTATTTGATGAAACATATTCCTTTGTGGTTAAGGTGCAAAAAAAGTATGGAAAACAGCGTCGTATGCCATGGGGCATATCGGAATCCGGCTACAGTGCCCTGGATTTCAACCTGAATTACCAGTACAAGGCATTCGGCGTGCCGGAGCTTGGCCTGAAGCGAGGGCTTGCAAACGACATGGTGGCTGCGCCATATGCATCAATACTGGCTTTGGGGGTAGATGCCATGTCTGCAGTTGAAAATCTTAAGGAGCTGTCCGCCTTAGGGCTGGAAGGGAAGTGGGGATACTATGAGGCAATTGACTTTACGCCTTCCAGACTCATGAAGGGAAATCAGCATCATATAGTGAAAAGCTTCATGGCTCATCATCAGGGGATGTGCATGGCAGCGCTGAACAATTTTTTCAATGAAAATGTCTTGCGGGAGCGCTTTCACGCTAATCCTTTTATTCGCTCTGCAGAGCTCCTGCTGCAGGAGAAGATTCCTGAAAAGGTTCTTTACACAAAAGAATTCAAGGATGACAGGCCGATCCACAGTAAAAAAGCAGATCAGCCGGATGGCATGACTGTTAGAACCTTTGGCTTGCCAAGTGTTATTCCTCCTAGTGTGCACATCCTATCGAATGGACTTTATTCCGTAATGATTACAGACGGCGGCTCAGGCTACAGCATGAATGGCGACATGGCGGTAACGCGCTGGAGCGCAGATAGCTTCGAGAAGAGCGGATTCTATATTTTCATTCAAAACATAAACTCAAATACCGGTTGGCCGGCAACCTATGACCCTACGAGAGTAGAACCGGATAAATACAAGGTAACATTCTCACCCTATAAAGCAGAATTCGTGAGGAAAGACAGCAACCTGGAGTCGCATCTGGAGGTCGCCGTATCACCTGAAGATAATGCGGAAATTAGAAAGGTTTCTATAACAAACCACAGTGAGAATGTTAGGATTGTGGAGATTACCAGCTATTTCGAACCGGTACTTGCAGCAAGGCACGAGGATGCCTCCCATCCTGCTTTCAGCAAGCTATTCGTTGAGGTTGAATATAATGAGGAGCAAATGTGCCTGATTGCTTCACGCAGATGCAGAAGCCAGGAGCAAATACTCCAGTGGCTGGTGCATACAATGGCTTTGGAATCAGGCTTGCAGGATAATGGTTTAATTCTGGGAGACCTGCAATACGAGATTGGACGATTGAAATTCATCGGCAGGAATCGTGATATTTCAAACCCTGAGGCTCTGGAGCCGGATCAGCCCCTGAGCAACGGCGCCGGTGGTTCTGCTCCGGACCCTATCGCAAGTCTTCGAAGACGCATAAAGATAGAGCCGGGACAGACGATTAGGGTTGTGTATAGCATTGGGGTGGCTCCAACAAGAGAGCTAGCTCTCAAGCTTGCTGAAAAATACAACGACTACAGAATCTCCGAGAGAGTTTTCGAGCTTGCGTGGACAAGAAGTCAGGTGGAAAACAGATATTTCGGCCTGGAAAGCGAGGACATTGAGTTTTATCTTGAGCTTATGCCACTAATACTTTACAAGAGCCATTTCAAAAGGGAATATGCTGCATTTATATGTGATAACATTCATGCCCAGCAAGACCTTTGGACCTTTGGCATATCAGGTGATTTGCCTATTATACTTGTTGAGGTCAACGATCTTGAAGATATTGATATGGTGCAATGGGCTATAAAGGGGCATGAGTATTGGCAGCTTAAGGGATTAAGGACAGATCTGGTAATACTGCTTAATAAAAAAGAGGGTTATTCCCAGCCGCTGAATGACCGTCTCAGGAATGCTGTTTCCGCAAGCCATGCAAGGGAGCTTTTGAATAAATATGGTGGAGTCTTTATCCTAAACTCTACAGATATGGATTCGGGCCAGATAGCACTGTTTTATACAGCGGCAAGAATTGTTGTGAAGGACAGCCTTGATGCATTGAAAAATATTGTTAGACAGTTAAGGACACCTATGAAATCGACCGTTGAAGTGGCCAGATACAGTAGACAGCAGGAAGAGCATTCAATTGAAGTGCACCAGAGGGCAAGTGAGGAAAAGCTATTGTTCTTTAATGGCATAGGCGGCTTTTCAGCTGATGGAAGGGAGTATGTGATTCGTAGTCATAACGGCCGTCATACGCCGACGCCATGGTCAAATATTATTGCTAATAAGAGCTTTGGATTTCTTGTTACTCAAAGTGGCGGAGGCTACACATGGTCGGAAAACAGCCGCGAATTCAAGTTGACGCCCTGGGCAAATGATCCCGTAACAGATCGCCAGGGAGAAGTCCTGTATGTGACTGATACACACAAGCAATGCAGCTGGAGCATGACACCAATGCCGGCTGGCGACAATGAGCCCTATACCATCAGGCACGGGCGTGGCTATAGCGTTTTCGAGCACAGCTGCCTTGGACTGAAGCAGAGCTTGACCACATTTGTTGCGATGGAGCAGCCGGTAAAGATTTGCCTGATTTCTATTGTAAACAACACCGGAAGGAGGAGAAGGCTTGCCATAACTTACTATGTTAGGCCGGTTCTTGGAGTGAACGAGGAGAAGACCTCTCCTTACATTGTGACATGGCGCGATGAAAAGGGCGTCGTATTTGCTGAAAACAAATTTACTCAAGAGTTTAGAGGGAGAATAGCATTTTTAGCAACAAACTTAAAGGATTCTTCATTTTGCGGTGACACAATAGCATTTATTGGCCACAAGGGTGATCTATCGATGCCCTACGGCTTGATGGGAGATAGGCTGCCAAATGTAGAAGGTGCTGGTCTGGATCCCTGTATGGCCATTAGGGGTGAGGTTGATATAGGGCCTGAGGAAGAAGCAAAAATCATATTTTTGCTTGGCAGTGCGAAGAGCGTAGAGGATGCAGCGCAGCTTGCCGGCCAATTTACAAATGTACAAAGAGCGGTCAATGAGCTTGATAATGCTAAAGGCTTCTGGAGGAATAAGCTTGAGTCAATACAGATACATACCCCGGATGATTCATTTGACGTGATGATGAATGGCTGGTTTATGTATCAGACAGTGGCATGCAGAATGTGGGCAAGATCCGGCTATTATCAGGCAGGCGGCGCATACGGCTTCAGAGATCAGCTTCAGGATAGCATGTCGCTTTTGAACACCTGGCCGGAAATGACCAGGAAGCAGATTTTGCTACATGCGTCCCGTCAGTTTATAGAAGGCGACGTGCAACACTGGTGGCATGCAGAAAGTGGGAAGGGTATTCGAACAAGGTATTCGGATGATTTGCTCTGGCTTGCATTTGTGACAGGTGAATATATTGTCAAAACAGATGACTCATCTATTCTAAACGAGCAGGTACCCTTTATTAAAGGGAGCGTTTTGGAGGAGGGCGAGGATGAGAAATATGAGGAAACCCTACAGACCGATATATCAGCCAGCCTTTACGAGCACTGCACCCTAGCTATTGACAGATCACTTAAAACAGGTCCTCATGGTTTGCCTCTTATGGGAAGCGGCGACTGGAATGATGGGATGAATACTGTCGGCAATAAGGGTAGGGGCGAAAGCGTCTGGCTTGGGTGGTTTTTGATCTGCATACTCAAAAAATTCATTCCAATTTGCAACATAATGCAGGATGAAGAAAGAGCGGAGAAATATCGTGATGCGTTGGAGAAATTGGTGGGAAATATTGAGAAGGAGGCATGGGATGGCAGCTGGTACAGGAGGGCTTATTTCGATGATGGAAAACCCCTGGGTTCGTCTCTTAACTCGGAATGTATGATTGATTCAATTTCCCAGTCCTGGTCTGTTATTTCCGGCATGGCTGAGCCGCAACGTATGCAGGAAGCAATGGCCGCCGTACAAAAGTATCTGGTGGACAGTAATGAGGGCATTATTAAGCTTCTGGCGCCTCCCTTTGACAAAGGAGGCCTTCATCCGGGGTACATCAAAGGCTATGTTCCCGGCGTCAGGGAAAACGGCGGACAGTACACTCATGCTGCGACCTGGGTTGTATTGGCATTTGCCAAGCTCGGGATGGGAGATAAGGCAATTGAGCTATTCCATATGCTCAATCCAATCAACCATACCAGAACAGATATCGAGTATTCAAGGTACAAAACAGAGCCCTATGTCATAGCCGCAGATGTATATGCAGTACATCCGCATATGGGACGAGGCGGTTGGACCTGGTATACCGGTGCGGCAGGGTGGCTCTATAAGGTAGGACTTGAGCATCTTATGGGCTTTGTAAAAAAAGGAGACAGACTATATATAGACCCTTGTGTACCTAAGAGCTGGGATAAATTTCAGATAGAATATAATGCCGGAAAAGCAGTCTACCGTGTAGAAGTAAAAAACCCCGATGGGGTAAACTGCGGAGTCACAAATATATACATGGATGGTAAACCCTGCCAGGATGGTTATATAAGCCTTGGTGATCAGGGATTTCATAGAGTTGAGGTAGTAATGGGTGGACTATTAAACTAGTAATTGCAGTAATAGGAATAATATGTTGAAATATTGAAATATATGCTATATAATCATAGCATAAGTAGTATTTCTAGATTTCTTAAACGTTATTTGTTTCAAGCTTGTCCCGGAGATGTAAAGGTTTTAGCAACCCAGAATTCGACGTATTTTTATGGTGGTATTAAAGTCAGTAACTGCCTTTTAAGTTGCCGGAGGAGGTGGAGAGCCTTGGAGAGCGAGATTATGCGTAGATGCTGTAAGGATGACATCAATAAATTGCGTAATGAGCTGCATAAGCTGATTGAATCAGAAAGCTACACCAGTCAAACAGTTCAAATGAGAAGCCGTGAGCTTGACACGCTTATTATTCTTTATTATCGCCAAATGAAAGAGGAAGAGCTTTTATGAAGCACATAGCTGAATAAGCAAACCCGCTTAATCAACTCCAAAGAAGTAGTCTGAGCAATGATTGATTTTACTGGTGTGTAGCGAGTCCACAGGGCTGACTTTGTGTTTGTCATGTTACCTAATCCTGGCTGAGGGCATATTGCGATGCATCATTTTTCAAGCTCTGCAGCATAATATATTGCGGGCACACATCGCACAGGTATCGGCTGTGAATTTTTGCTAGTATTATATAAAAATATGTGGTAGCATAGAAAGGTCGGTATTCTTTGGAAACCGTACGTAAAAGTAACTATTTATTACGACTTATATCCTTCGGGAATAAGAGCGGGAGGTTGATTGTATTGGAGAAAATCATTGGTAAGAAGAAGTTTGGAGCAAGGCAAATTGCAGTCATAGGCATGTTGTCTGCAATAACAATCGTGCTTGGGTCCACTGGGTTAGGGTTCATACCGCTTCCCATGGCGAAAGCGACTATTATGCACATGCCGGTTATCATCGGTGCCATATTGGAAGGACCTATCGTGGGTGCCGCTATCGGGCTAATTTTCGGAATATTCAGTATCATACAAAGCTTTACAAGCCCTGCGCTACTATCGTTTGCATTTATTAATCCTCTGGTATCCGTTCTTCCAAGGATATTGATTGGAATCACTGCATATTACAGCTATCGTGCGCCTTTTGTGAAGAATGAAATAGCTAAAACCGGTATTGGTGCGGCTGTAGGCTCACTTACGAATACAGTTGGTGTTTTAGGTATGATTTATCTGCTCTATGCCGGACAGTATGCCGAGAAAATGGGTATTGAGCGTGGTGCTGCGGCAGGTGCTATCTTCGGAGTTGCCATTACAAACGGCATTTTGGAAGCCATTGTTGCGGTTGTTATCACAGTACCAATCGTTATGACCATAAGGAAGATAGTTAAGAAAGCATGATATAATCGTGATGTGAGTATAAAAACGAATATAAAGACTGTGAATGGAAATGAATATAGAAACGGGGTGTATAAGAACATACACCCCGTTTAGTATATTAATTGCTGCTTATCAGGATGACTGTTAATCCGCCTGTCTCTCATTCTGTCCGCACCCCCGGATTTTGTCCGCACCCCCATGTTAACTGATTTGATGGGTTTTAGCCGAAATTCAGTCCCCTAGTCCAAAATTTACACAAAAAGATAGGCCACTTATATCGCCACATCTTTTCTCCGGTTTCTGTTTTTTTTTTAACATATTCATGGTATAATAACCTCACGTTGCCAATATGTGAGGCTATTATACGCCTCCGGCGGAATTTAGGTGCGTGCAAGTTTTTCGCTGGTGCGAAAATGCACATGCACAATTATACCATAATGATTTATGGTATAATAACCTCACTATTCCATCGCACGAAAGGGATGTACAAATAGGGCAAGTAATCTTGAGTGAAGGAGCTATTTAATGGGACTTTATGCACAATGGACAGAACTTACACAGGCTGATAACGGCCAGTTGGGAAGCAACGAATTTTGGAGCGGGTATTTCGAGAAGGAGAAGCTTGCTTACGAACACATACTGGAAAACCGTTTGGACAAATTTGAGGGCAGGCTGGCGGAGCTTGCTGCAGAGTTTTCAATGGAACCTTCGATTTTTGTTGGCTTCCTCGACGGAATAAACACCAGCCTTACTCAGCAGCTGGATCTTGAATCTTTGACTGAGGATACGGCTTTGTCCTCTAAAATCGATTTTGAGAAGCTATACTGGAATATGCATGAAGCAAAGGCGGACTGGCTTTATAGCCTTGAACAGTGGGACGGAATTCTCTCAAGGGAAAAAAGAGACGAGATTACCAGAGAGTTCAGGCTTTCGAAGATGGCGGTCAGCGCCAAGGTCGGCAGGAATGATCCATGCCCCTGCGGGAGTGGTAAAAAGTACAAGAAGTGCTGCGGAAAGTAATTTCAGTAGCTATAGGTATATAGAATATGAGTAGGGACTGTTACCGAAATAAATGATTATGAAGGAGAGAACAAATGATTAAGAAAATCATAATGAATGTGCCTATCGTCGAGATGGATGGCGACGAGATGACTAGGATTATTTGGAAGTTAATTAAGGATATATTGCTTGAACCCTATCTGGAGCTGAATACTGAGTATTACGACCTGGGGCTGAAGCACAGAGATGATACAGATGATCAGGTTACACTAGATGCGGCAGCTGCTACGAAGAAGCATGGTGTAGCCGTAAAATGTGCCACAATAACGCCGAATGCCCAGAGAGTTGAAGAATATGGACTAAAGCAAATGTGGAAGAGCCCAAATGCTACTATCAGGGCAATTTTAGACGGAACGGTCTTCAGGGCTCCTATTGTCATAAACAGTATTAAGCCCTCTGTGAGCACATGGAAGAAGCCTATTACGATAGCAAGGCATGCTTATGGCGATATTTACAAGAGTGTAGAGTACCGTGTAGAGGATGCAGGTAAGGCAGAGCTTGTTTTCACAGGTAAGGATGGGAAGCAGGTAAAACAAACGATATTTGAATTTGAAGGCCCCGGTGTCATAATGGGGATGCACAATACTGACGATTCTATAAAGAGCTTTGCCAGATCGTGTTTCAACTATGCCCTTGATGTGAAACAGGATTTGTGGTTTTCCACAAAGGACACAATTTCTAAGCAATACGACCATACCTTCAAGGACATTTTCCAGGAAATATACGATCAGGAGTACAAGGCAAAGTTTGAGCAGGCGGGAATCGAGTACTTCTATACACTTATTGATGATGCAGTTGCCAGGGTGATTCGCTCAGAGGGTGGCATGGTATGGGCTTGCAAGAACTATGATGGCGATGTGATGTCAGATATGATTGCTACGGCCTTTGGAAGTCTTGCTATGATGACCTCGGTTCTGGTATCCCCTGAGGGTTTTTATGAGTATGAGGCTGCCCATGGTACGGTCACAAGGCATTATTACAGGCATCTGAAGGGCGAAGAGACCTCAACCAATTCCATGGCAACGATTTTCGCATGGACAGGAGCGCTGGCAAAAAGAGGAGAGATGGACGGTAATGCCGAGCTTATCGATTTTGCCAATGCTCTGGAGAGAGCTTCCATTAGGACAATTGAAGAGGGAGTTATGACAAAGGACTTGGCTTCTCTTTCCGACACAAAGGATATTACAGTTGTTAACACTGAAGACTTTCTCAGGGAGGTTGGTAAGCGCCTGGATTCAATACTCAGTGAATGAGGGTAGGAGTTGATTATCCATGCTGCAGATGGCAGGTGCAATAGCGGCAGAAATGCTGGAAGCAATATTCGCTAACTTTTTTATCTTTTTTATATATATTCTGATAATTTTGTATATAAAGGCTCAATATCAGAAGTATTTTGAGCTGCAGATCGCCGTATACGGTAAGCCGGAAAGAAGCATCACAGAGGTAGCCGAGCACATTATTCTCTCTGGTCTGATAGCCGGCTTTGCGGCAAGCTTTTTGACCGTTGCGGCAGGGGTTACCATCGAAATTGATGCCCTGAAATATTTACTATATATTATGTGTCTGTTGATGATTATTGACCTTAGGCTTGTGTGCATCTCTTATGCCGCCGGTATTTTGGCGGCAATCAGCATTATTTTTGGTAGACCGCAGATTAACATACCATCTCTGCTTTGTCTTGTTGCTATTCTTCAGCTGACAGAGAGCTTTCTGATGCGTATAAATAAAAAGAGTGGCTATGTTCCGGTTTTTATTAAGCATAAGGATGAAATAGCAGGAGCTTTTTTAATAAGAAGATTCTGGATGGTTCCAATTGTCTTTTTTACATATTTGCTGCAGGCGAGCATTATTTCATTAGACTTTGTTGAGGGGCTGCCTATGTTTTTCGGGACACCCTCGATACAGGGTGGCGCAATGGCCCTGGGAATGGACTGCTTCATAGCCGTATTGTGCCATACTGATATTACCATAACAAAGCATCCTGAGAAAAAGTCAATCGAGACTTCGAGAATGCGGTTTGGATACAGTATTGTGCTGTTGATGATAGCCTTTGCCTCTATCGATATTAGATGGATGGAGTATATAGGTGTTGCATTCTGCCTGCTTGGACATGAGGGCATCTACTTTTATTCCCGCTATTCTGAGAGAACAGGAGCACCTATTTACAGTGCCGTTAGGAGAGGCCTGCGTATTATGGATGTGCTTCCCGGGAGCCATGCCCAGCAGATGGGACTGGAAAGGGGAGATATCATTATGAGTATTAACAAAAATGATATTCAGACAGACGAGGGCGTAAGAGAAGCCCTGCGGGATTTCCCCTGCTACACGTGGATACGCGTCCTGGGATGGGACGGGAAGGAAAGAACGGTTGAGTACAGGTGCTACCCGGCCGGATATAATTCGCTGGGCATTATTTCTGTTCCCAGGGAAAAGGAAGTAACTTATAAAACGGAATACTTTGAACGTATCAGCATACTTCAGAATATAGTTAATAGGTTCAGAGGGGTCGACAAAATGATATAATGACCTCTAAAACGGACCTCTAAAACGAGGTCATTATATGCCTCCGGCGGAATTTATGCGCCGCCGAGATTTTGCCCTTGAGTAATGTGGCAAACGGCGATGCGCAATTATATCATGAAAGAATTCATGATATAATGACCTCTTAAACGAGGTCATTATATGCCTCCGGCGGAATCTATACGCCGCCGAGATTTTGCCCTTGAGTAATGTGGCAAACGGCGATGCACAATTATATCATGAACCTTTGGGTTCATGACATAATAAAAGAAAGAGGTGTTTATTATGGATCAATTTAATGGAGATTCGCTTTATGCAGCCGCCCGCAAGCTTGGGCAGAGGGAGTATTCCAAAAATATATCAAAAGGTCAAACGGGATACCTGCCCTTTTTGGATGGTATCCTAAAGAATATAGAGATTGTCTATGAAGTGGATCTTGGTATTATTGACCTGCCTCTCAAGAAGATAGTAGGGACTTATACCTATGGCAGAAGCAGGTCCTTTGCCAGCAACTATATGCCGCTTCTAACTCCCAAGAGCGAGTTTGCGCTGAAGTGGAAAAACCTTTGCAGGGCGCACATAAATGAAGGCATACGTGATCCGATAAAGGTCTATGAGTACCTGAACTGGTATTATGTGGTTGAGGGAAACAAGAGGGTCAGCGTACTCAAGTTTTATGATGCCTATTCCATTCCGGGCAGGGTATCCAGAATGGTTCCTAAGCGGGATGAGAGCGACATCACGATTTCAATATATTATGAATTTTTGGACTTCTACAAGAAAACCGGAATCAATGTGATTTGGTTTACAAAAAGAAACTCCTTTAATATTCTTTCCGGATATCTTGATAATTTTGTTCCGGATGACAACCTAATGGATACAAACAAATACAAATACTTTACAAACTCAGTATATCTGCCTTTCCGGAAGGTATATCTTGAACTTGGCGGACAAAAGCTGCCCATAACCACCGCAGATGCATTTCTTGAGTATATAACAGTTTACGGCATGCCGGATGGAATTGATGAGCAAGCACTAAAGTCCAGACTCAGTGGCTTCATTATTGAGCTTGAGCAAATGAGCAATAATGAAAGGACACAAATCCAAACCGTCCCCATCGATACCGGCGAGAACTTAATATCTACTCTAACCACCTTTGTAAGGCCCAGAAAGCCTATCAAGGTCGCATTTGTATATGCCAAGGATGTGAATACATCCAGCTGGACATATTCTCAGGAGATGGGTAGGGTTCACGTGAGCAAGGTTTTCGGTGAAACCATCAGCACATCCTTTGTGGATAATGTGCCGGAGACACCGGAGGCCTATGATACGCTGAAAAGGCTTGCGGAGGAAGGAAACGATGTTGTGTTCGTGACTACTCCAGCCTACATCAATCCGACGCTGAAGGCGGCTCTGGAGTTTCCTGGGACAAAGTTCCTCAATTGCTCCGAGACTCACTCCTTCAAGCATGTAGATACATATTATGGCAGAATCTATGAGCCGAGATTTTTGGCCGGCATAGCTGCCGGAGCTGTCAGTAAATCCAATGTACTCGGATATGTAGGCACTTACCCAATCCCGGGCGTAATTAATGGAATCAATTCCTTTGCCCTTGGAGCCAGAATGGTAAACCCTGATGCGAAGGTTAAAGTGGAGTGGCTTAACTGCTGGGACAATGTGCAGGAAGCAAAAAGGGCGTCGGAGTCACTGATGAAACAGGGCGCGGACATTATCTCACATCATGATACTTTATTAAACCGGGAGGTTTCGGGTGAATACGGGGTTTATACACTTAAGAGTGTCGATGATGAAAGGGGAGGCAGGGGTGAATATATTGCCGCACCTGTCTGGAATTGGGGAATATTCTATGAAAAAATCCTTCGGAACCTTATGAACGGTTCACGCAGGTCCTTTAGCCAAGGGCAGAAGATGATAAATTTCTGGTGGGGAATGGACTCCGGGATAGTAGATTTTTTCTATTCAAGAAGATTAGTTCCTCCGGAAACTCAGAAGCTCCTGGATTTTCTAAAAAACATGATTATTAATGGAACCTTTTCGCCCTTTACCGGGCCGATTTATTGTCAGGATGGCAGATTGATGGTGAAGAACGGCGAGTTTGCCACCCGGGACCAGATTATTGGCATGGATTGGTTTGTGAATGCTATCGATAGCCAATTGCCTAAAATAGATCAGAATTCGCAATCAATTATATGGTAGCCGTATGCGTTGACTATGGTTGTGTCTTTGTACTGCATGGTTCTTGGCTGAATCCTGTAATTCATATGCTGATGGCCATGGAAAAAGTATTTGGGAGAATAGGTATCCAGCAAATCGACGAAGCTTTTGAAGCCACGATGTGCAATATCATCTCCGTCTCCAAGGCTAAATGCTGGCGCATGGGTGAGAAGAATGTCAAAGCCATTGTGCTTGCGTATATGGCGCTTGAGCTTGCTTATTCTCTTTTCCATCTGCCTTTCTGTATACTGATAGGGCTGGTTACTATAATTCATACTGCCGCCGAGACCGAGAATTCTGATGCCCTTATGGGTAATTATTGTATCATCTGCTGAAACACACCCTTCAGGCGGTTGGGTGATAAACTTTTTGTTGTGATTGCCGGGCACATATAAAAGTGGGGTATGAATCATTGTCACCAGAAAGGAAAGATACTCCGCCTTCAAATCACCGCAGGACAAGACCAGGTCAACGCCCTTGAAGCGTTCACGGTCAAAATAATCCCAAATATATGGTTCTTCCTTATCGGCTACCAGCAATATTTTCATTTTCATAGTTACTTATTATACTCAATTTCGCTATATTAAACAACCG
>JAAYBT010000159.1 GCA_012730015.1 Clostridiaceae bacterium | reverse complement strand
ATTGCATAAAAACGAAAAGCATTGATAATATTTGCCTGTTCATAAGTATATGACGGAAGGGACTCGTTATTCAAAGCTCTGCATCTCCTCACAGAATAAGCTATTAAGCTATATTATTGTATGCAGAAGCTTACTTTGTATGAACAAAACCCCGAAGTGATTATTCCGCATGAATGAGTCCAGTACGGAGCGTCGCTCCGTACCACCCATTCACGATTTTGATACCCTCTATCCGCAGATGGATACCACCTGTAATTACAGCCTGTGCTTGGCGCAGTATTCACGCATGTTGACTTTACCCGCCTCGATCCAAATGGCATTATGTACAATCCGATCCATGATGGCATCTGCGTGGACACCTCCACCTAAGCGGCTATGCCAATCCTCTTTCCGATATTGTGTACAGAAGATAGTGGATGTACAGTCATGTCGCCTTTCAATAAGTTCAAACAGGA
The DNA here is from genome assembly GCA_012730015.1 of Clostridiaceae bacterium. GTDB lineage: Bacteria > Bacillota > Clostridia > Acetivibrionales > DTU013 > JAAYBT01. Next base: position 2,399 of record JAAYBT010000159.1, on the reverse strand, counting down.
AATGCTGCTCATCCTCGGATATGTCTTCAAAAAGCCATTCGTCAATAATCAGCACTCCATAGCTGCTGTATTTCTTCAGCAATTTGGCATTGGATTTTACGATAAGCGTTGCTTCATCATGCTCGACAAGAAGATCCGGAAGGCGGATGTATCTGGTGCGGATTTGTTGCTTGCAGGCCTGGCGACCAATCGCACAGGCAAGGAAGGTCTTGCCCGATCCAGTGAAGCCTTGAAATATGATATTGGTGTTGCTGTGGATGAACTGACCGGTGGATAGCTCCTGTATGGCATTTCGGTCAATGCCACGCTCGCAGTAATAAATATCATTTACTTCTGCTTTGGGCAGCCTGAATTTTGACAATTTAATAAGCCTCTGAATTTTGCTGTTGTACTTTTCCTGATACAAGTAATCCGTAATCCGCTGGAACCGTTCATCAAACGGCAGTGTGACACAGCTTAACTCCTGCTGCTGGAGTTCCAAAGCCGTCACAACTTCGCTGAGATTCATTTCCCTGAGCTTACGTCTGGTTTCATCATTAATCATTGCTGTCACCTCCGTAATACTCTGCACCACGGACATAACCGGAAGCGGAAAGGTTCTCCTGTGAAATGTTTTTCTTTTCCAGATAAATCCGGTCTTGATTCGCTGCCAGAATCGCTTTAAGATGATGATAGCGGGGCGTTCTAACTTTTGTCAGAGCCATTTCGCAGGCTGCCTCAAGACGAGCCTCCGAATAGGTTTTGCTAAGCCGCAAGACGGACAGGGATGGATTGTATCCCTGTTCTTTTATCTTCACGGTGGCAAATATCCGGTCGATTACCTCACCGGTGCCAGTGCCGATGGAATACGCCCACCTCATGATTCGTTCATCGTCCCACGCCGGCTGCTGGAATTGATCCGGCATATCCTCTTTATGTGTGGAGTATCGGTTTATCACGTATTCGGGGAACTTCGTATGCGTTGCCACGCGTTGCCCTTTCACGTAGATTTCCAACTTCGCGTCTGTAATCTTTAAGTCTGCTTTCTGCTTCACATATTGATATGGACAAGAGTAGTAATTTTTTTCATAGATCACATGACAGTTCAGGTTGATACTTCGTCCATAAATCCATACGGCGATTTCATAGGGAATTTCCGGTAGGGGATGAAGGTATGCCTTTTCTTCCTGAAACACTTCATAACGACTGTATTCACGTTTCTGGAATGCTCTGCGATTAAACTCATCCAGTTTTTTTCTGACTGCCACCTGTAAAGGCGGTAAGGAGTGAAAGACCTCATTGCGAAGGCTTGCGATGATGGCGGTGGCAATCTTACCCACGGTTCCTTCGACAGATGCTTTTTGTCTGGGTTTCCTGACACCCGTCGGCATGATGGCTGTCCTGTAATGAGCACCTAGTGCCTCATATGCTTCATTGAGGACGATATCTCCTTCTTTAGGATGCCTGATCACACCGGTCTTCAGGTTATCACATACGGTTCTAACCGTTACGCCTTGGAAAAATTCATACATATGGATATGACATCTGAGCCATGTATCTTGTTTCATGTCGAGGCAGGCTTCCACATAGGAGTACTGGCTGTAGGGCAGTGTTGCAACAAACAGATAGACCGTAATAAGCTCTCCGGTTTCCATGTCCACATATGACATAGTGGGGCCGGACCAGTCTACCTCTACAATGATGCCGGGCTTATGGTCCAGGTGATTCGCCAGCTTGTTTCTGATGGTGTAATTGCCATAACCATCACAAAACTTTGTATACCCCATGGGAATACCGCTTTCAGTTCTGCACTTGTCCTTGTACTCATTCCAAAGCAGCTTGAGGGTAACTCCCACCTTCTTAAGCTCTTTGTGGATATATTCGTAATCAGGATCACGATACATATCCTCCACAGCATGCTTGTCAGGATAGAACATGCTGTATACTTCCTGATCGTCAAGGTTTCGGACATCGCTATAGGCAATGCCTCTTGCACCAGCGATATGAAGCACATCACTGACAGAATTCCTTGACATGTGCCTGGTGGATGCGATGGCATTTCTGCCCATTCCCGCATCTCGAAGCTCTAATATAAGCTTTACGTTGATTTTTTTGGCCAAAATAATGGCCTCCCTTCTGTAGAATTTGAAACGAATGCTTCGCCTTTTATTCTACAGAACATTTGTAGCAGGTGGAATCAATCTGCGAATTACTGTATTCATTTTAATGGTGGGATCTTATTGCGTATCGGTGGGTCTCAACTGCGTATCGGTGGAGCTATGTGCGCGAAATAATCAGCCAGCAGCAAAGATATGCTTAGCACCACATCTTTTTTTATATAATTCAGGATCGGTTTCATCAATTCGTTACTCTTTATCGGTAGTCAATTTGTTATTTAGTCCAAAAACCTCACATAGTCT
>JAAYBT010000158.1 GCA_012730015.1 Clostridiaceae bacterium | reverse complement strand
ATCTAGATATTTGCATATCTTTATATCCTATTATACACACTATTGGATGCTCCAAAACAAAAGAAAGTGTAAACCGACTAGCATATATTAATTCTCTTTAGTATCAATCTCAGAGGCAAGTTTTTTTCTAAACTCAGATGGATAACATCCATAGAACTCTTTAAATAGTTTAGTAAAATGTCTGGTACTATAATACCCCACCTGCTCCGCAACCTGCTTTACCTGGTTGCTTGAATCTGTAAGTAGTTCCTTAGCTTTAAGCATCCTGAATTTAGTTAAATACTTTAGAAAAGTTGTGTTGGTTGTCCTATGGAATAAGTTGCTTAAGTAACTGGCTGTAATATTTAAGTTTTCTGCTATCTGGCCCAGGCTAATTTCATCAGCATAATTTTGCTCAATAAATAAAATCACCCTATTCACTAAATCAGAAGACGAACTATCAAGCTTCTGAGCCTCTAAAAGCAATACTTCTCCGGCTTTATGGAGCTGCTTCAACCATATGGCGGGCTTATCCTCTGGTTTGATTTTGCAGCTTACGGTACGCATAATAAAACTCAAAATTGATTTTTTCTTATCTTCATCAAGAGAAATATAAGTCTTTGAGAATATCTTCTCGATGTCATTTAAGGTCTTCATATATGTCAGGTATTCTTTGTCCTGATAAGCGGAAGCCAGAGAAATCAATAAATCGCATAACTTCAAGACATCAGAAATACTGCCTTCATATACCCTGGCAAGTTCTTTTACTGTAAGGTACTGATTCTGACAGATTACACGCAATGCAGCCATGTTTTGCAACTGATTTAATCTTTTTTGGAGTGTCTCAAAGGAGCTGCATATATCAGACTGCAGCACAGTTATGTAAAAGTTATTGCTTGTAAGCTTCTGTGCTATCTGCTCGGCACTTTTCATAATTTTCAGTGTAGCATGCTTTCCTGCCGGCCCCCCGGCAAAACACCAGGCACCAAGTAGTGCAAGGTTCCCATTAGGAAGGATGAAAAGAGCCATTCTATTGTTTATGCTTGCCGACTCACAAATCTTTTCTCTAAGGATGCGGGTAAGTTCCAGCTGGCGATTGGCTTTTGACTTTTCATCCAGGTTACTGTCAAAAATAAATATAGAACAGTAAAATTGCGAATTTATTATTATACTGTCTTCGGATTCATTTGGATAGCTGCTTATTTCATAAAATAACGCATTCACTTCATTTTCAAACTCATTATTAAGTGCAATACTTAGTTCCCTGTTTTTTCTCGTCAGCTCGATAAATGTCTCTCTTAACTCATCAACCATCACGGGTTTCAGCAAATAATGAGAAACACCCAGTTTTATTGCTTCCTTTGCATTTTCAAACTCTGAATAGCCTGAGAGTATCACACACTGGGTTTGGGGGCAAGAGGTGTTAATTTTACTAATTGCTTCCAACCCGCTAAGCTTGGGCATTTTTATATCCACAAAAGCGATGTCCGGATGGAGTTCCTTAACCATATTGACCAATTCCATGCCATTTTTAGCCTTGCCTACAATCTCAATATCCATTCTCAAATCTTCAATCAGGCTGCTCAGATAGCTTCTTGCCAAGCTTTCATCATCAGCTATGACTATCCTCACTAAACCACATCCTTTTGGGGTATTTTTATTATAACCTGTGTTCCTTCTCCGGGCTTACTGCTTACTAAAAATATTGATTCTGGAAACAGTAAGGATAACCGTTCTTTTACATTAGCCAAACCAACACCTGCATCTTCATCTTCATCTTCATCTTCACTCAAGCTTTCATGGTTAAAACCTGCACCATTGTCAGTTATAGATATCTGAAGGTATGGAACCCCGCTGTCACAAGTAAGCCCAGCAATGACTTGAATGGTGCCTACCCTATCCAATGGCTCTACTCCATGAATGATGGAGTTTTCTATAAGTGGCTGTAATATTAGCTTAGGAATTTTATATATAGCAACAACACTGTCACAACAAATATTGTATTCAAGCCTGTCTTCAAAACGGAGCTTTTGTATACTACAGTAACGTTCCAGAAAAAGCAATTCCTCGGAAACAGTGGTTAAGTCCTTTTGATCTAAAGTATACCTTAACAAGCCCGTTAATGCTGTAATTGACTTTTCCAGCGTTTCGTGTTTACCAAGCCTGTTTAACCCCAGAAAACCGTTAAGGGTATTATATAAAAAGTGAGGGCTTACCTGAGACTGAAGTGCGTAAAATTCCGCATTCCTTTTACTAAGCGCTGCCTTATATTCCCTGTCTATGAGATCGTCCAGACGGTAAGCCATATTATCAAGAGCTTCTGCCAGCTTTGAAATTTCGTCTCTGCCTTCTATATTTATTCTTGATTTCAAATCTCCTTTTTCTAATTGTTTTACGAATCTCATTATTTTATTAAAAGGGTTGGTTATTAAACGAGAAAGTATTGAAAAAAGAAATAGAACAAAGACAGAAACCGCTATTGCCAATAGAAAACTTATCAGATAAACAAACCTGAGTTTTGATTTTATTTCAGAATTGGAGAGCAAAACTACCATTTTCCAGTTAACTCGGTCCAGCTTTTTAGAGACTGTAACATATTGCTCTTTGTTTTCATAAATAGTATTTTCATTTGTCTTTATTTGGTCTAAAGCCGATATTGATATCGGATGATTAGAATATATGAGATTATTATCGGAATCAAGCACGGCAACAATTGAACTGACATTGAACTTGGCATCACCAAGAATTTGTCCCAAAATCACCGTATCTGCATCCGCCATAATAACCCCAAGAGGTTTCTTGTGCTGGTATGGATTATTAATAAGGCGTGCCACCGAAAAAACTCTATTTTTTTGCGGCGTAGGATAATAGTCCTGTGCATGTACATTCGTAAACACAGCTTTCCCATCCGCAGCAACCGCTTCTTTATACCATTCCTGCTGAGTAAACTTAAAATCAGGCTGTGGTGTAACCAGCCCGTCTTTTGTCATTAAGTAACCGAAATCATCACTTGTAGAATAAAGGGTACAAACTATATCTTTCCTTGTATTTAGAAGGCTGTTTGAGAGCATTGATGATATGGTTTGATTTGTTTTAAATAAATCATATTGTTGAGATTGGGAATAATTTTCCTCTGCTCTAAAAATAAGAGCATTGGTATATTCCTCGGTTAAGTAAGGACTCAAAGTAATACGTTCAAGATCATCCAGATAGATATCGATGTTTTTTTTCAGACTTGAAATATTGCTTTCGGTTAATGCTTTAGTCTCTTCCGAGATCATATCTCTATAGTAAAAAGGCATAAAAAACATTAATATTGATTGTGGTATGGCTATGGTTAAAAGGCAAAGAACTGTCAGCCTGAAACGTAAAGAATAAAAGAAATCCATATCTTTACTCCTGAATTATTTACTTTTGAACGATTTATTGCACCATTTGAATTATACACTTATGCACCTCAAATATCTATACGCAAAAAAAAGAGCTCTTACAGTGCATGTTTGTGACATGTGATAGGAAAACAACAAATGCTATTATTAGGACATATACAAAATATTGGGGAGGTTAGGAAAATGAAAAGTAAGTTAATAGCTATTGTATCAATCCTAGTCATCTTTGCTTTACTGCTTACAGCCTGTGGGCAAAAAGCTGCCGATTCAGGTAAAGATGCTCCGGCCGAATCTACATTGAAAGAAGAACCAACAAAAGAGGAACCGGCAAAGGAAGAACCGGCAAAGGAAGAACCGAAGAAAGTATCACTTACGGCAACAACAAATCTCGTCGGCGAATGGTCTAAAGTGCTCGAGGACATGCTTAAGGCATATTCAGCAGAGAATCCTAATGTTACAATTGAGTTTAGCGCTCCCGGCAAGGAATATGAGAACCTGCTAAAAGTTAGAATGGCATCAAGTGATATGCCTGACTTGTTTTCAACCCACGGATGGTCTCAGATAAGATATGGCGATTTTGTGGCAGATCTTAAAGACAGACCGTGGGCTTCACAAATCGACCCCGCCTTCAAGCCTATCATCGGTGATGATACGGGAAAGGTCTACGCCCTTGCTTTTGATCAGGATAAATCCGGCCCTATATACAACGTTGAAGTATTCCAAAAATATGGTGTTGAAGTTCCTGAAACTTTGGATGAGCTTATGGCAGCGTGTGAAACAATCAAAACCAAGAGCAATGGTGAAGTAACCCCTATTGCATGCGCTGCTGAGGGCTGGGAAGAAGCACAGTTTTTTGACTTCTTTGCATCCTCCCTTTTCATAAGCCCTAAAGACAATTCCAGCGCCCAGTTACTTGACGGTTCCTTTGACTGGAACAAATGGGATGTGCTTGCACAGACGTGGCTGGACATGTACAAAAAAGGTTATATAAATAAGAATATGTTAACAGCTAAGTATGATGACAATTTGAAGGCGATGGCTCTGGGAACCGCAGCTATAGGCTTCTACGGCCCATATTTTATTGATGAAATGAAGGCGGTTAATCCTGATGTTAAAGCAGACATGATGCCTATTCCCTCAATAGTGGCTGGAGACACTCCTACCTTTGCAGGTGGAGAGAGGTCTACAATCGCTGTTTGGAAGGATAGCACTAATCTCGAAGAAGCATTAAAGGTAATCGATTTCTGTGCACAGCCTGATAATGTAGCAAAAATGTGTACCTTTACAAAACTGCCACCTGCTCTTTTGGGTGTAGAAGCTGACGCAGGCGAATTAGCTGCTACTTATGAAAAGTATAAGGATATCAGAACACTTCCTTACTTCGATAGAGTATACCTTCCAAACGGTATGTGGGATGTGATGTGCAAAAATTCACAAATGATTATTGGAGGGCAGATTACCGCCAGACAGTTCTCAGAAAACATGGAGAAAGAATACTTAAGACTAAGATCCATACAGGATTAAGTAAGACCAATTATATAGTTTGTAATTTCAACTGGCCATTTGGCCAGTTGAAATTATATCAAGAAAAACGGGGTTGATAATATGTTTCAGGTAATTCACTCAAAAATCGCAAAAATAGCTGATTCTCCTAGCGCTCTAAATATTTTATATATACCTGCATTACTAATGTTTGCAATTTTTATCTTTTTACCTTTTTTCCAGGGCATAGTAATTTCCTTTATGGAATGGGACGGTTATTCAGCAAACCAGATTTGGGTCGGCATTAACAAGTATATCAACGTTTTTACTGATCCCAATTTCTATACCGCAGTAAAAAACACATTTATATATGGCGTGGGTAGTACACTTTTTCAGAATGTATTTGGCCTTATGTTTGCACTGCTTTTAGATCGGAATACTACGGGTGAGAAAGTTGTCAGAACTCTAGTTTATCTTCCGGCAATAATCAGTGGTTTAATCATGGGCTATATCTGGTATTTCTTCTTCAGTTATGATGGAGGCGCAATAAATGATATACTTGCGCTCTTTGGAAAAGAACAAATAGATTGGCTTGCATCCGGAAGCAGATCCGTATGGATTATTACAGGAGTAAATACATTCCAATATCTGGGGATATCAATGATTATGTACCTTGCGGGTCTCCAAAATATTTCGAGAGACTATTACGAAGCAGCCGATATTGATGGCGCCTCTTATTTGTCGAAATTTAGTAATATCACAATTCCACTACTTATGCCAGCAATAACAGTAAGCGTAGTAACAAATCTCATAGGGGGATTAAAACTTTTCGACGTAATTGCTGCTTTAACAGGCGGAGGACCAGGCTATGAATCAGCTTCAATATCAACCATGATATATCAGATGTATTTTGTCAGACAGGATGCTGGGTATGCTGCAGCTCAAGGAAATATTATGTTCATAATAATAGCGGTAATAAGTATTTGGGCACTAAAATTCCTGCGCAGCAAGGAGGTGGAGATATGAATAAGACTTTAAATAAGCTTTTAAAGAAGGTAATAGTAATTCTAGTAGGACTAATATATCTTGTCCCATTTTATATACTTATAAATGTTGCATTCAAACCTACCACAGATACCTCATCATACTGGATGCTTCCAAAGCAACTATATCTGGAGAATTTTATGAATGCGTGGGTTAATGCAAAGTTGGGAAGAGCTTTTAAAAATAACATACTTATTACAGTAATTGTTGTCGTAATAGTAATACTGGTTGGCTCCTTTGCAGCGTATCCTTTGGCGAGATGCAAAACTAAAATTAATAATTTTGTATACACATTGTCCATATCTTGTTTGATAGTACCACCATTAACTATACTTGTGCCCTTATATAAGTTAATTGTCAATACTACTGGAACGAGCACATACCCTGGAATTGTGTTGCCCCATGTTGCCTTTCAGCTTCCTATTACAATCTTTCTTTATACAGGCTTCATATCATCTATTTCGAGGGAACTGGATGAAGCTGCATTAATAGATGGAAGCAGCAGGTTTGGTATATTCTTCAGGATAATTATGCCTTTATTGAAACCAATAACCTCATCGGTCATAATAATGGTTGGAGTGTCAATATGGAACGATTATACCTTCTCTGTATTCTTCTTGCAGAAACCGACAATGTATACCCTTACAGTATCATTAAGCCAGTTCTTCTCCCAGTATTCCAACAATCTGAGTTGGGTAGCCGCAGGGTGTATGTTAAGTGCCATTCCAATGGCTATATTATATTTTTCCCTTCAGAAGCATTTTGTAAAAGGTCTTTCTGCCGGCGCAGTAAAGGGTTAGCCGAGTCACCTGCCTAAAAAATGCAGAAATACATATAAGTGCCGCCATAAATTATGCTATATAATAAGCACACATTTCAATTTGACAAAGATGACTTTACGCGATATATTTGTATTTGCGGGATTTACTTATATTTATGCAATTAAGTCAACATTTCGCGCATAAGTATACAATTAGACTATATTAT
>JAAYBT010000157.1 GCA_012730015.1 Clostridiaceae bacterium | reverse complement strand
CCTTATGGGAGCGATCTGGTGCAAACCCGGTAGCCTTTCTGAAAAGAATCGGCAGCAAGAAGCTCGAGCATATGGCCGACAATGGCGACTTCCTTCAGTCGTACGATGATATCGTCAGAAGGTTTGATGACTATATGAATTGCAAAGATACCTGGTTCGCAAGGACATATCCGGGTCAGAGCGACCAGACGATTGCATACTTCTCTGCCGAATATGGTCTAAACGAAACATTGCCCATTTACTCAGGCGGACTGGGCGTATTATCCGGGGATCACTGCAAATCAGCAAGCGATCTTGGCCTCCCCTTTACCGCAGTGGGTCTGTTTTACAGGCAGGGCTATTTTAATCAGCTGATAAGCTTTGAGGGTATACAGGAAACCTCTTACAGCACCCTCAACATCAGTGAGCTGCCAATTAAACCGGTTGTTGACGAAAATGGCGACAAGATTCTTATCAGCCTGGATTTGCCCGGCAGAGTTGTGCATGCCTCTATATGGCTTGTGAAGGTGGGCAGGGTCAATCTTTATTTGCTTGACACCGATGTTCCGATGAACAGTGATAACGACAGGAGCATAACATCCAGGCTTTACGGCGGCGATGGCGACACCAGAATTCAACAGGAAATGCTCCTTGGCATAGGCGGCATAAGGGCTCTAAATGCGCTTGGAATCAAGCCTGTGGTCTATCATATGAATGAAGGACATTCCGCTTTCCTTGCTTTTGAATTAATCAGAAAGTGGATGCAGGAAGATCACCTTAGCTTTAGGGAAGCGTGTGAAATGGTTCGTTCATCCTGCGTCTTTACAATTCACACTCCCGTACCTGCAGGTATAGATGTGTTTTCCTACAATTCTATCGATATGTATTTCTCATCCTTTCGGGAAATGTTCGGTATCAGCCGTGAGGAATTTATGGAGCTCGGCTCTGACGGCAGCAACCACTTTGGCTTCAATATGGCCTACATGGCTATGAAAATGACTTACGGCAGAAATGGGGTAAGCAAGCTACATGGCGAGGTTACACGCCGTATGTTCAACAATTTATGGCCACAGGTCCCCGAAAAAGAGGTCCCAATTACTCATGTAACAAATGGCATACATACACTCACGTGGCTGTCGCAGCCATATAAGAAGCTGTTTGATAAGTATTTGCCCCTGGGCTGGGAGAATCTTTCAGATGATAAGTCCTTCAAAGATTCTGTGGACAGCATTCCCGACGAGGAGCTTTGGCAGGAGCATATGAAGCTGAAGAAGGACATGGCAGACTACATTAATAATAGAATTAAGCTCAGTACAACACCCAGCTCGGCGTCTAGCTCTTTTATAAGGCACTGTAGTTTGATTGATCCTGATGTGCTTACCATAGGCTTTTCCAGGCGTTTTGCCACATATAAGCGTGCTGCACTTATATTCCGCGACATAGAACGCATCAAGAAAATCCTTAACGCTGAGAATATGCCCGTTCAGATTATTTTTGCCGGCAAGGCTCACCCCGCCGATAAGCCCGCTCAGGATGTCATTAAGTACATTAATGATATATCAGAGCAGGAAGGCTTTGAAGGAAAGGTTTTTCTGCTTGAAAACTATAATATTGCTCTTGCTCGCCGCCTGGTGCAAAGTGTTGACGTTTGGCTAAACAACCCCAGAATGCCTCTGGAGGCCAGCGGTACCAGTGGTATGAAGGCCGGCCTCAATGGTGTAATCAACCTGAGCATACTCGACGGATGGTGGAGAGAAGGATATAATGGAAGTAACGGTTGGGCTATCGGAACCGAAACAGTATATAACAACGAATCCTATCAGGATAATTCCGACAGCGAATCATTATATGAGATACTTGAGGACAGCCTCGCCCCTGCATATTATGATAGAAACGCAAAAGGTATTCCTCTAAAATGGGTTAAGATAATGAAGGAATCGATTACGTCTCTGTCAGCCCAGTTCAGCACCCACAGGATGCTGAGAGATTATACCTCAACGCTGTATATGCCTTCAATCGAGCGCACAGCGATGATTTCAGGCGATGGGCGAAATGATTTCAGCTTAGTATCAGAGCTTTCACAATGGAAGAAGAGGTTGAAGGATAACTGGCATGGGGTTAGTATAAGTAGCGCAGGTGTACCAGCCCGAGCTGCTGCCGAGGTTGGTGAGATCATTATTCCGGAGGCAGTGGTAAGCCTTGGGATTCTAAGGCCTGAGGATGTAAGCGTAGAATTCTATTACACATCTCAGGACAGCGATACACAGCCGATGGTTGGCAAATACTCCCTATTGCAGCCTGCTGAGGAAATAAATACAGGCACCTACAGGTATAAAGGCGAACTACATTTACCAGACAGCGGAGAATATAACTATAGCTTCAGGGTAATACCAGCACACAGGCTTTTGTCAGACAAGTTTGGCCTGAGACTCGTAAAATGGGCTGAAAAGTAGTGTATATAAAGAAAAAAATGATTGGGAGGATTCAATGCTCAAAAGGCGCTTTGCGATCTTATTAACAGTAATATATATGGCGTTTCTTGCATCGAGTGTAAGCTTTGCAGGCACTATGCCAATCTCAGGTGCCAATGCTGCCGAACCTGATTCCGGTGTGGACATCGTTATTGGTAACGAAGCCGGTGTCGCAAGTAAAGTGCCAGCCCCAGAAATCAGTGCACCCTCGGCCATACTGGTTGAGGCTGAAACCGGTCAAATACTATATGAGAAAGAGAGCCGGATTCCCCTTCATATTTCTGCCGCATGCAAAATAATGACAACTCTTGTTGCCATCGAAAATGCGGATTTGAGCTCTTACGTTACAGTTAGTTCCGATTCGGCCCGTCCTGAAGGCTCTGCGCTTAATCTTGAGATAGGTGCAAAATACAAGTTGACAGACCTACTGTATGCAACTATGCTAACCTCTGCCAATGACACGGCCCTAGCCATTGCAGATCATGTTTCATCAGGCAAGATAGATAGATTCATTGATAAAATGAATGAAACAGCAGCAAGATTGGGTATGCACAATACACATTTTGCCAATCCGACAGGCCTGTTGGACATTAGGCAGTTTACAACTGCAGAGGATTTTGCGCTGCTAATAAAATATGCCATAAAAAACCCCACCTTTAATAGCCTTTTTTCGGCCAGATCCAGACCCTGGTATGGAACCGGAAGCCGACCAGAGATACTTACAAACTCAAATCAGCTCTTTTGGTCATATGAAGGTGTTGAAGGCGGGAAAGTTGGCTATAACAACAAGGATCAGCAAACTGTTGTATCCACTGCCTTGCGGACAAATGTTAAGCTCATTTGTGTAGTCCTTGATGCTCCCGAGACAACAATGTACACCGATGCAACGACACTTTTTGATTATGGCTTCAGCAACTTTTGGAAAAGTACGCTTGTGAGCAAGGGTGAGCTGTTGAAAACGGCAGACCTCGATGGGAAGCCCATTCGTCTTATCAGTCAGAGCGATATTATGTATATGCACCCAATTGGCGAAAACTACATCAGGGAGTTTACTTCTACAGCCGAGTTGACTTTGCCGCTGAAAACAACGATTCCGGCAGGAACTGCCACATATATTCTCGATGACGGTACCGAGGTGAATATCAGTCTCTACCCGGAGACAGAGATTATTCCTCCGGATGATACATGGACAAAGTTCAGAAAGTCAATTGTAGACAACAAGGACATATTCATACTAATCATTGTACTGCTTGTTTTTGAAGGAATTCTTTTACTGTTCAACCTTGGTAAGCTCTTCGGGAAGCTCTATACATATCTAATGAATAGAAGCAGCCAAAAAAGAAGAATAGACTAAGCTACAGGTATAAAATCTGCAGCTCAGCCTAATCACCAGATTAATCATCTTAGTATTCGTAGACTATGCTTACATTTGCGGTAATCTCCAGGGAGCCTGCCTGTATAGGCGTCTGAACATTGGATGCTGCCTTCATGTCGTATACCGCATAATTGCTCAGCGGGCTGTAGCCACCGCCCTCATTAACAGATATTGGTGCAATGAGCTTGACTCCCAATGCTCCCGCGATGGTATCAGCCTTTTTCTTTGCCGCAAGAACTGCCTTTCCCAGGGCTTCATTATAAAACTCTTCATAGTTGCTTAGTCCAAATTTGATGTTACTGGTAGTGTTTACTCCACTTTGTGCTGCCGCATCAATAATAGAGCCGGTCTTTGTCAAATCCCTTACTGTCACATTCACCGAGTTGCTGACCATATAGCCTATTATTCTGTTCTCTCCGGTCCTGTCATTGTAATCATACTTTGGCTGTATCGAATAGTTAACAGTCTTCATATCCTCAGCCTTCACGCCGGAAGCCTTGACAGATGCGATTACCTTATCCATCGAAGCTGCATTTTCCTTCTGTGCTGCCATCGCATCCTTATCCTCAGTAATGACCCCCAGATTGATTGTGGCAAAGTCAGGAGATGCTGTCACCTTAGCCTGCCCGGACACACTCATGGTCCTTTTGGGATTCGTTTCTTCCTCGGCCTGCGCCTGCGCAGTCATATTCCCGTATAAACCAAAAACCATTACCAGAAGTGCTGCCACTGCAACAAACAAGGCTACCAGAGTTAATTTGTTCTTCACTGTAAGTACTTGTGTCATGGAAATACCCCCTTCTAAAAAATCTATTCACACTAAATAGACATACTCTAGAGCACAAAAGTTCCCTTCATCGCTCGGCCTTGCTAAACGACCACTTTCCGCACCGATCTCCCCATCTGGCTTGAACAAGACCATCAGAAATGAGCTCAACTATTTCACACATGCCTGCACAACCATCACAGTCTTTGCTTCTGGTGCTGTAGCTTCTTTTCATTGCCTCAAAGCCTGTAAACCTTGTTTCAAAGCTGCTGTCTGACATTCTGCGCTGCCGTGCGATAAGTGCTGCCCCATAGGCTCCCATGACTTCGTAATGCTCAGGAATAATGATTTTCATGTCCAGTGCTCTTTCGAATGCTGCAGCAATCCCAGTGTTAGCTGCGACCCCTCCCTGAAAGACAACCGGTTCAAAAATATCCTTTCCCTTGGCCAGGTTGCTCAGATAATTTCTTACCAGTGCTTCACACAAGCCACTGACAATATCCTCCTTGCTGTGCCCTGCCTGCTGTTTATGTATCATGTCCGACTCTGCGAAAACCGCACACCTTCCTGCTATTCTGACAGGAGAGGATGACTGCAGTGCCAGATCTCCGAATTCCTCAATAGGCAAACCAAGTCTGGCAGCCTGCCTGTCAAGAAAAGACCCTGTCCCGGCTGCGCATACAGTATTCATGGCGAAATCATATACTATACCCTTTCTCAGAATAATAATCTTAGAGTCCTGACCACCTATTTCAAGAATAGTACGTACATCAGGAATAAATGATTGCGCAGCTATCGCATGAGTTGTTATCTCGTTTTTCACAATGTCTGCTCCAACAATGACGCCCGCCAGCTCGCGTCCGCTTCCTGTGACGCCTACCCCGATAATGTTCGGGCATCCAAGCCCTAAGACAATTTCGTTAACCCCTTGCACAAGAGATTGGATTGGCTGACCGCAGGTTCTCTTGTATAGCTTTGCACTTATGTTTCCATTCTTATCTGTCAAGATTAGGTTAGTGCTCACAGAGCCTATATCAATTCCAAGATAATAGCCGTCCGACCTCATGTTTTTCGCACTCCCTTCTCTTTTCCAGCATATCAATAAAGGCTTCCACTCGGGTCATATAGCCTGCTTCGCCAGTCATCTCATCGATAATAAGTGTCAGAACCGGTATGCCCAATTCATGCTCGACCGATGACAGGAGACTCTCCGCTACAATCTCAGGCATGCATGAAAGGGGGAAGATCTGAATCACTCCATCGTAGCCCTTTTGTGCATACATTACAGCGTTTCCAATGGTTTCCTGAGCATGTCCGCCAATCATCGCACCAAGCCATGGACTCGCAGCTTCTTGGTATCTCAGGTCCCGGGGCAAATGGAGTCCCTTCTTTATCATATGCTCAATTATCCAATTGCTAACCGTTACCTTCCTCTCAACATCGACACCCATCCTTCCCAACCGCTCTTGGATTTCAAAGCTGGCGAACTGCTCAATTCCCGTATAGATTTCGCCTACAACACCCACCTTGAGCGGATTTGCCCTGTGATTCAGCACAACACCCCTGAGCTCCTCCTCAGTCTGCCTTATCAGATTTGTAATTTCCCTGGACCCGCACTTTTCCATTGCTTTCCTTCTAAAACTCCTATAGACCTTGTCAACGCGGCCCTGCTCCCGTTCGCGAGCTCTTATTTTGAAGGACAACATCTCCAGCTCATCCAGGCGCTTTGCGATCTTAACAGCTCGGCCTATTGCCAACGGCAGCTGAATTCTGGACATATTTTTTTTGACAATTTTCAAAGTATTCATGGCAAGCTCGCCTATGCCACCACTTCCTATCTCAAGCGTAATTATTTCCATAGGATATCCCGCATCTATGAGGATCTCCCGGTGCAGCTGAGAGTAGTAGCCGAATCTGCAGGGGCCACAGCCTCCGGCCATAAGCACGGTATCTGCGCCCAGCTCATATGCCTGAATGAAATTACCAATGTTTATTTTCAAGGGCAGGCAGACCATTTCAGGGGAGTATCTGGTGCCCAGCTCCAATGCCTCCTTATTACTAAAGGGAGGTATGACATATTCCACATCCATATCATCAAGTATTGATTTGACAACGATATATGTGTTCCCCAGGTGTGGGAAGGTTATCTTCATTGCATCTTCTCCAATGCAGCATATCCGTAAAGGCTTCCAGCCTTGTATTAAAGCCGGCCTCTCCGGAATGCTCATCTATTGTCATTGTAATAAAGGGAATATCAGACTCCTTTTTGATTTTGCGCTCAATCAAGTCATTTATAAAGGAATCAACTCCACAGCCAAAGCTGGTAAGACATATGATTCCATCTACTTTACCCGCCCTGGCCAAATGCATCACAGCACCATAGGCAGTCCTTCCGTAATACCAGAACATCGGCTTTGCCAATTCAGCCACCGACTTGTTAATGGCATCATTGCTTACCATTTCAATCGTCTTTACTCCTATGTCGTACTTTTTAAGCTTACCAAGCAAATCCATGCTGATATATTCGTCATATATAGTGTATGGATGCCCTATCACCGCCACCTGCAGCAAGGGGACGTGGGGGACGGTTCTCCTGTCCTGGGGGACGGTTCTCCTGCCTTCGAAAAAAGGCAGGGACCGCTCAGACAATCGTGGGGACGATTGCGATTGAGGAAACCGTTCTCCCAATCGCGTCCTACTTGCCTTATCCAGCCAACTAATAGAAGCGTCCCCTCCGAGAGAAGCGTCCCCTCCGAGAGAAGTGT
>JAAYBT010000156.1 GCA_012730015.1 Clostridiaceae bacterium | reverse complement strand
GCGCCATTCGCACACATGCAGTCATATAGAGTATCCCCCACATACAGCATCTTTGATGCATCCTTGCCGGATAGCTCAATTACCTTTAGAATCGGCTCCGGGTGCGGTTTATGCTTAGTAGTATCATCTGCGCTAATGATAATTTCAAAATAGGGCAGCAATTTTTGCAGGGTGATATCCTTGGCTACTTCATCACCGTTTCTGGATGTAACAATCGCACAGGGTATGTTGAGCTTACCCAGCTCCTCGAGAAGCTCACTTATCCCGTCAAAAAGCTCAGCTCCCTGAGCAAAATACCCGCTAAGAATCTCGAAATACCGTCTATAGGCCTTGTCCAAATCCTTCATGCCCAGCCTCTCCAGTGAGGGGCGTGATGGGACTCCATACAGTGCCGATAATTCATCCTCGGACAGTCTCCTGCCAAATTCCTCGAAAGCAATTTCCTGGTAGGATTTCAGCACTACCCCTTCTGTATCAATCATTGTTCCATCCACATCAAAAATAATATAGTTATACATTTAGGCTCCTTTTTCTCAGTCCAGGCTGAATATACTATTAACATTTTTCTATGACCATGCATTTTTAATTATAGCACGAAAATACAAAAAGCCGCAAAGCCTTTATAGGGCCAAAGTCCCTGCTTTATAAGTACCATTGTCTATTAACTTTATGCACATAAAATGATAAAATAGATATATACTTAGCTGATGTGAGGTAGTAATGAAAAAAATCATTATTGGCGATGAAAGGAAAAAGGAGAAGAACGAACTTGTTCGTGATTCTTATAGAGTCGAAGTTCCCCAAGGGGCACCAGACGCAACTGAGCATGGAACAGAGCAGATTCCGCTGGATGAGAATGTTTGGGGAAATGATTATACAATAATAAATAAGCTTGATGAAAAGCAGCTTGCCAATAGACGATTCTATGTTAGGGTCAGATACTTCCAGCAAATCGAGTGCAACGAAATATTTGACCGCATTGATGGTGAACCCGTCCCTTTGACCCACCCCATTTCCTTCGTCATCAGCGATATATCAATGGGCGGCATCGGCATTATATGTGATTATGAGATCACCACCGATAAGATATTCTCCATAGAGCTCGTACTTGACGGCATTCCTTATAAGGTAAAATGCCAGTTGGTATACTGCATACCAAACGATGATAAATTCAGGGCAGGTCTAAAAATCGTGGAGAGGGAAAAGAAATTCCTTACACATCTAAAGATCTTCGTAGCAAGGATTTCATTATACAACAGCTATGGTGAGTCCGCTAAATTAGGTAACTCAGGACAGGTCTTGAATAAGCATAATTAGTGAGTATAAAATATAGTTATGTACATTATAAAATAAGAGAGAGGTAATTTTTATGTCCGGTATCTTAGACACAAATGTAGTAACACAGGTAGGATTTATAGTGAGAGACATTGAAAAGTCAAAGAAAAGGTTTGCAGAATTTTTTGGCATTGAACCGCCCCAGCATTTCGATGGGGGCAAATATGAAATAACCGGCACCAGCGTCATGGGCGAGCCGGCACCGGATGCCAACTGCTATATGGCGTTTTTCGATGCAGGACCTAACGTCCAGATTGAGCTTATACAGCCCAATGGCGTTAAGAGCACCTGGCAGGATTTCCTCGATGAGCATGGAGAAGGGATACACCATATTGCTTTTCAAGTGAAGGGAACTGACAGCAAGATTCTTGCATGCGAAAACTTCGGCATGAAGTGCTTACAGCGGGGCAAATACGGTGATGGAAGCGGCGAATACACTTACTTGGATGCCACAAATGACCTAAAGTGCATCATCGAGCTGCTGGAAAGCTATTAAAGAAAGCTTCAGGTTAATTAGGTTTAAAGCAGGGTGCCGAAAGGTACCCTATTATTCTAAAAGGAGGCCAATATTATGGGATTTAGAAACGATTTTGCCTGGGGCGGAGTATCCGCCTCTTATCAAATTGAAGGTGCAGCATATGAAGATGGAAAAGGGCTTTCGGTGTGGGATATGTTTTGCAAGCAGGAAGGTCGAATACTCGACGGCAACACCGGCGATATAGCCTGCGACCATTACCACCTCTATCAAAAGGATGTAGATTTAATGCAGGAGATGGGCTACAATGCCTATCGCTTTTCTATTTCATGGCCACGAATATTGCCCGACGGCATCGGCGCGATAAATGAAAAGGGCTTGGATTTTTACGATCGCTTACTTGATAGCCTTCTGGAAGCAAATATTACACCCTATGGCACATTATTTCACTGGGATTATCCCTATGC
>JAAYBT010000155.1 GCA_012730015.1 Clostridiaceae bacterium | reverse complement strand
TGTGCCGACTGTCTATGCAGGTTTGAAAGGCAAGTGCATAGAAGCCTTTTTATAGTGCCATGACAGGCACCACGCCGTTTGAGTGGCGCCTTTTCCGCCGGTTTTGGGCGGTCAAAACCGGCTGCAATAACACTATATTGAAAAGAGAGCCTGACAGCTTTATATCCCCATAATGTTCATGCCGCAGTCTACATGGATAGTCTCACCGGTAGTTCCGCCGGACATTGCGCTAAGCAGAAACACCGCTGTGTCTCCCAACTCCTGCAGTTCGACAGTTCTTCTTAATGGAGCCCTTTCACGGGTAGCCTCCAATATGCTGCCGAAGTTCTTTACGCCTCTTGCGGATAATGTTTTGACAGAGCCCGCGGATATGGCATTAATCCTTATCCCGGCCGGCCCCAAATCATTGGCAAGATACCTTACACTGGTCTCAAGGGCAGCCTTGGCGACACCCATTACATTATAGCCCTGGAATACCTTTTCCGAGCCCATGTATGTTAGTGTCACTATGCTGCCGCCCTGCGTCATCAGCTCGCTGGCTCGTCTGCTGACCGCCACGAGAGAATATGCGCTGATGTCAAGTGCAAGAGCAAAGCCATCTCTGGAGGTATTCAAAAAGCTATCCTGTAAATCCTCCCTTTTAGCAAAGGCAATTGCATGCACTAGTCCATGAATAACTCCATACTTATCCTTCATTATATCGAAAAACGTATCAATATCATCATCAGAGGCAACATCCAGTTGATGTACTTCAACGCCACCAAGTTCTGCTGCAAGCTTATCCACATCTGCCTTCTCACGCTCACCCTGATAGGTGAATACTAAAGATGCCCCCTGCTTATGTGCAGCTTCCGCTATTCCCCAGGCAATACTCCATTTGTTCCTTACTCCCATTATGATAATGTTTCTACCCTTGAGCAAGTCTCCCATACCGAAATCATCCCTTCCCAACAGTCTTAACTAATTCTCTCTACAATTTTACCATGTAGTCCATAATTGTCAACAGGTCATAATTCCAGGTAATAATGCATCATTTTTCTAACCCTCTATTTCGAATGTCGGACACAGAAGCATCAGAATCGATTGTATCATCTCTGTCCTTCCAAATCCCACAGGAGTCATCAAGCTTATCAAGGATTGATTTATGGGCAGCTAATTCCTTCAATTTCTCTTTTTCATTTAGAGCCGGCTCCTCCAGAACCTTCTCGAAAAGAAACGTCAGCGTCTCCCCTATCTCCTTCCCCTCTCGAAAGCCCATTGCAATAAGGTCATTACCATCTACGGCAAGATCCTTCAGCGAAAAGCAATAATGCTCCTCCTTAAGCTGTGTATATATACGCTCAATTCCCAGAATGTATTCAATGCCCTTTTGCAGCTTGGACGGATTTTGTGCCGCCATATCAGCCATCTTTACCTTCAGCAGATCCATAAAAATATCGTCTCCCACTGCATATACGGCCTTAACTACTGCTTTAGGCCGCAGGAGAATTTCTCTATCATGAAATCTGATTAGCCGTAGTATCCTTTCCATGCTCCTGTTATCAAATTTCAGTCTCTTCAGAAGAGCTTCTGAGATACCCACACTTCGAGCCGGATGTCCATAAAAATGATCAATACCATCTTCATCGGTCGTCTTAGTTACAGCCTTGCCGGCATCATGGAGCAGCATCGCCCACCTGAGGCACTTATCATTTTCAATCGCCGCAACAGCATGAAGGCTGTGATCGCCTACATTATATATGTGATGGGGATTGTTTTGCGCAGTATCAAATAAGGCATCTATTTCAGGCATAATCAGCTTCAGCAAGCCAGTATCCCTCAATAACCTGAATTTCATTGGATAGGCTGCAGTGAGGATACCATTTAACTCTTCCCTTATCCTCTCGCTGCTTATGTTGACAATCAGAGCCCTGTTCGCACTAATTCCTTCAAGTGTCTGCTCATCTATGTCAAAACCAAGTCTAGCTGCAAATCTCACAGCCCTAAGCATACGAAGCGCGTCCTCATTAAACCTCTCATTAGGATGTCCTACAGCCCTGATGCGTTTCGCTGTCAAATCCTCCCTCCCTCCGAAAGGATCGATTAATCCGCTTTTTTCACTCCAGGCCATGGAATTAACCGTGAAATCACGCCTACTCAAGTCATCCTCCAACCGTCCGGTAAACTCTACCCGCTCGGGATGCCTCCTGTCTTCATATCGCCCGTCAATTCGAAATGTTGTAACCTCAAAGGCCTCTCCATCCAGCAGTACCGTCACAGTGCCATGCTTCAGCCCCGTATCTGCTGTCTTTGGGAAAAGCTCCTTCACCATTTCCGGAAGTGCGCTAGTGGCAATATCCCAATCTTCAGGAGTCTTTCCCGAAAGCGCATCCCTGACACAGCCACCAACCGCATAGGCTTCATGCCCCTTCTGCCTCAAGGTCTGCATAATATGACGCACCCTATCAGGTGGATTTATTATTGATTCCATATAGCTCCTTTCAATGCAAATCAATGGCTCAGCCACCTGGTCAGGCCGGGCCAGGTAGCTAAACTGAAACTGCGATATAAGTATTTTAGCACACCGGAAAAATAATATGAATGATATGCAACAAATACAGTTTTTTTTCGTCAGAGTAGTTAGTCAGTAAAAACATAGCATAAAAGAAATTCCAAATAGAGAATGTGAGGTAGGATATGAATAATAAACTTATGGGATTTTTCAAGAACAAGCCGGCTCTTATAGTCACTATTACAGCCGTCGTGTTAATTGCCGCTGTGGCTATAGCAGCACTACTGGGCGCTTTCGGCGGCAAGGATGCAAGAGAAGTGCCAACCGTTGATGATATCGAAAAAATTACTGCACAAAACACACTGAGCTTTGCAAACACTGATGTGGCTATTACGCCGAGCGACTCCGACATTCTGGGCGTAGGTCTTACATCGGCCTTTAAGCTTTTATTCACTGAAGCACCTGATGAAAAGGCTCTTGCAGCATCTCTTAGCGTAGAACCGGAACAGGAATTCAATCTCAAAAAGGTTTCCGGTAAGGAATACAGCTTGGAATTCAACAATCCTCTGCAGAGCGACAGCATCTACAACCTCATACTGAGTGACAATAATACGGGCGAAAAGAAGTCCTGGGCCTTCCAGACAAAGAAATCCTTTAATGTCATACGCACACTTCCTCGGGACCAATCGGTACAGGTGCCGGTCAATTCGGGTATTGAAATTACCTTTAGCCACGAGAACGCGGAAAAGATTGAAGAATATTTTGAAATATCTCCTGCGGTCAAGGGACGATTTGAGTGGCATAACAAGACGGTAGTCTTTGTTCCGGATAAGCTGGAGGAGAATACCATTTATACTGTTACGCTTAAGAAGGGCATTGCCGTAAAGGGCAGCGAGGATACCTTAGCAGAGGATTATTCCTTTAAGTTCCAGACTGTCATACCTGATACCGGGAATGCAAATAAATACTTTGATTTTTCCGATTCTTTATTCAGCCTCAGCCCTCAGGCCACTCCTGCTATTAAGGTCTATACTCAGGATGAAATGATTGACAGCGAGATTCCGGTAGTATTGTATAGTTACCCTGATTCTGACACCTTCCTTCAGCAACTAAAAAAGATGACACCGGATTCACATCAATGGTACCTATCAGATCGAAACGAAAATGGCTACGATGTATCAAAGCTTCAAAAAGCAGCCAGCTACACAGGCAGGATTGCTACCATTGTAGACAACTACTGGAACAACAATTATCTAGTGCTTCCCGCCACTGTGCCTGAGGGATATTATCTGCTTGAAGCTGATATCGACGGAAATAAGTATTATACTCAGCTGCAGGTTAATCCCCTGTCGGTATATATCATGAAGACTAGCAAGGAAACGCTGGCATGGCTGAACGATTCCGTCACAGGCAGCCCGGTATCAGAAGCAGAGTTTGAGCTTGATGGTGGAAAATCAGTTAAATCTGACAAGGATGGTATGGCACTTCTTGATGTGCCAAATGATACTTCATATACCTTTTTCCGGGTTAAGCCCGTATCAGGCTCCGAATTTATAGCCAGAACCGGTTATTCATATATGCCTTATTACTCCTATTACAGCAGCGCAACTACGGATAACTACTGGTCATACATCTACCTTGATAAGGATATGTTCCTGCCTGAGGATACAGTTAACGTGTGGGGTGTAATAAAGCCCCGTGACGGTAGCAGCAGCCAGAAGGAAGCCGTGCTTGAGCTTATCCGTTATAACTACTATTATTCCGGTGATTGGGAAACCTCTGTCCTGACATCGCAGAATGTTAAGATATCTCCTGACGGTACATATACAGGAAGTCTTAAGCTTTCAAACTACAACCCCGGCTCCTATGAGGTAAGACTCAGGATTGGCGACGATATCATGCAGACTCGTTATTTACAGGTTATGGAGTATACAAAGCCTGTCTACAAGATAGAGATTGACCGGGATAGGGATTTCATGTATGCCTGGGAGAGTGTCAATTTTGATAT
>JAAYBT010000154.1 GCA_012730015.1 Clostridiaceae bacterium | reverse complement strand
ATAATAACCTCACGTCGCCTATATGTGAGGCTATTATACGCCTCCGGCGGAATTTAGGTGCGTGCAAGTTTTTCGCTGGTGCGAAAATGCACATGCACAATTATACCATGAATTCTTAAAATTCATGGTATAATAAACCTTGGTTTGACAAAGCTTCTTATTTTAGGACAAAATGAGGTTATAGGGAATGTTACAGGAGATATATTTTGACAACAGCGCTACCACAAGGCAGTTTGATGAGGTTACAAAGCTAATGGCCGATGTAGCCAGAAATACTTATGGCAACCCTTCTTCGCTCCACACAAAGGGGATTGAAGCGGAAAGGCTTATTATATCTGCCAGGGAGACCATTGCGAATCTATTGGGAGCCCAACCCCAGGAGATTTATTTTACTTCGGGCGGGACTGAATCAAATAATCTTGCAATCAGAGGCTTTCTCGATGCAAATCCACGATTGGGTAAGCATATTATTACCACTCAAATAGAGCATCCTTCAGTACTGGAGGTTTACCGTCAGCTTGAAAAGCAAGGCTATGATGTTGATTATATTGGCGTTGACAAGGAAGGATTGCTGGATATTAACCAATTGAGAGAAAAGCTCAAGTCTGAGACTGCGCTTATAAGCATTATCCTTGTAAACAATGAAACAGGTGTGATTCAGCAGATAGACCAAATAGCGGCTGTTCGCGATGATATCAACATGAAGACAGTTATTCATGTTGATGCAGTTCAAGCATATGGTAAGATTAGTATAAGGCCTGAAAAGGCCGGGATCGGGCTTATGTCAGTCAGTTCCCATAAAATACATGGTCCAAAGGGTCTTGGTGCATTATATGTATCCAGGGGAATTAAGCTAAACCCATTATTTTATGGAGGGGGACAGGAAAGCCTCTTGCGTTCAGGGACGGAAAATGTACCTGGGATTGCGGGATTCGGCCTTGCTTCAAAGCTTACATTTGAGCAGCTTGAAGACAACTATGCTAAAGTAGTTATGCTGAAGGGACTTTTTATTGACAGGCTTAAGTCAACCAGTCTTGATTACCATGTTCTTTCACCGGAGGGCTCATCCGCGTATATTTTGAGCATCGCTTTCGAGGATGTGAAAGCAGAGGTGCTTTTACACCATCTTGAGCAGAAGGGCATATACGTTTCAACAGGCTCAGCCTGTTCCTCACGTAGGAACAGCAAAAGCCATGTGCTAACGGCATTGAACCTTCCATCCGGAATTATTGATGGCACAATACGCTTCAGCTTTTCTATCTTTAATACCGAAGAAGAGGTTATTAAAGCAGTTCATACTTTGGATGAAATCATTCCGGCTATTGATATTAACAGAAGACACATATTGAGGAGGAATAGTAATAGATGAAAAAGGTTATTCTCGTACGCTATGGCGAAATAATTCTAAAGGGGCTGAACAGGCCGATTTTTGAAGACAGGCTTATGACAAACATCAGAAAATCCTTAGCCGGTTTGGGCAAAGTGGATGTGATACGTTCTCAGGCCAGAATATTTATTGAGCCTCATGACGAGGACTTTGATTTCGACAAAGCAGTTGAAAAGCTAATAAAAGTTTTTGGAATAGTATCAGTAAGTATAGTCCTAAAGATTGATTCCGATTTTGAGCAGATTAAGATGCAGTCTCTCATAATGGCTCAAAAGCATGTAGAATACCTGCTAAGAACCACCAAGCAAAGCCCAAAATGTCAGGAGCAGTCTGAAATTATTAGCTTTAAGGTTGAAGCAAAAAGAGGAGATAAAAGCTTTCCGATGCAATCTCCGCAGATATGTGCGGAGCTTGGGGGATATCTTTTAGAAAACATACCTTCTTTAAGGGTTGACGTACACAAGCCGGATTTCATATTCTTTGTTGAGGTGCGGGAAAATACATATATCTACTGTGATATTATCCCATCAAATGGAGGACTTCCAATTGGATCGAACGGAAAGGGAGTATTGCTGCTTTCAGGGGGTATAGATAGCCCTGCGGCGGGTTGGATGATGGCAAAAAGAGGGATGAGTATTGAAGCGGTTCATTTTTACAGCTATCCCTATACCAGTGAAAGGGCAAAGGACAAGGTAATATCTCTTGCAAAAATTCTGGCAAAGTATTGCTATCGCATTAAGCTCCATATTGTTCCCTTTACCGAAATACAGCTTGAAATCAACGATAAGTGCCCCGAAGAACTGCTGACAATTATCATGCGAAGAGTTATGATGAAGATAGCTGAAAGAATCGCCTTGAAAAGTGAAGCTCAGGCACTAATAACAGGTGAAAGCCTTGGCCAGGTGGCCAGCCAAACGCCTCAGGCTCTTGCTGTAACAAATGCGGTCGTTTCATTACCCGTATTCAGACCACTAATAGGCATGGATAAAAATGAGGTCATTGAAATTGCAAGGAAAATAGGCACATATGAGACCTCCATACTGCCCTATGAGGATTGCTGCACAGTGTTTGTAGCAAAGCATCCGAAGACTAAGCCAACACTTAGTGAAACAGAGAAAAGCGAGGAGGGCCTCCATATAGAGGAAATGATTGAAAAAGCTATAAATGATACCGAGATTATCATCGTAACCGAGTAATTACCATACATGTAATATGAGCATTTCCGGCAACATAATATGTAGAGGGAAGATAATACGTACCACTCAATATATTTGAAAGGTTTTTCATCAATGTCGGAGGCTTTTAGAAAGACAGCTAGAAGAATTGTATTAGTTTTGCTTGTTATTGGGACTATTGCTGCCGCAGCCTTGATGATCCTGACACATGTATACACAGGCGATACGATTAGAAAAGGAATATTAATTGAGCAGGCAGATGTATCATGGCTGACTTCTGAGGATGCACAAGAGCTCGTCGAGGAAACAATTAAGCAAAATTACGATGAAGACAAGATAACTCTTAACTATATGAGTCATAGCTGGGATGTAAGGCTTGAGGATATTGACTACAGATATCATGTAGAGGATGCAGTGAGTCAAGCATATGATATAGGCCGATCAGGTAACATGATCCGGAAGGTTTATGATGCTGTTCTGCTTTCAAGGAATGGACAGCTGCTTGAGGTAGAGCAAAGCTATGATAGACAGAGGCTGAAAGAATTTGTTGAAAGGATAAAGGAGGAATGTGATTCTGCCGGTGAAAATGCAGAAATCTCTTTTGCAAACGGAAAGTTTTCATATAAAAAAGAAGGCTTGCGCAGGAATCTGGATGTTGACAGAAATCTCAAATTGATAGAGAATCAATTAATGAAGAGAAATTTTGCCAATATTGAATTGCTTGTTGAAGAAGAAAAGCCCAAAATAGTGTATGATGATATAAGGGTCATTGACAGTGTTGTTTCGCATTACAGTACCAGGTTTAACAAAGGTGACATTAACCGTACGGATAATATAAAGCTCGCATGTAGCAGGATTGACAATGTACTACTGATGCCGGGAGAGGTCTTTTCGATGAATAAAGCCCTTGGCCCAAGAACTCATGAAAACGGATATAAAGAGGCTCCGATTATTTTCAAGAACGAGCTTGTTCCTGGGACAGGTGGGGGAGTATGCCAGGTATCTTCTACACTGTACAACACAGTTCTTCTGGCAGGGCTTGATGCTATTGAACGGGAGCACCATTCCATGACTCTTTCATATATAAGCCCTGGAAGAGATGCCACTATTACAGAGGAGTCTATCGATTTTAGATTTGTGAACAACCTGGATTCGCCTATTTGCCTTGACGCCCAGGTAAATGGTAATGTATTGGATATAAGTATACTTGGGAAGAAAAGAGAGGACGGGCTTTTAATCAAGCTTAAGACAGAAGTGATAGGTGTCTACAGCCCGAAGCAGGACATTGTAGTATTGGATAATACTCTTAAGTTTGGCGAAAAAGTAATAGAACGCAAGGCTAAAAAGGGAATTCGTGTTGTCTTATATAGAGAGGCATACAAAGATAACAAGCTTCAATGGAGACAGAAGTTAACAGAAGACTATTATAAGCCCATTCAGGGGAAAATCAGGGTTAGCAGCGACTTATATCAAAGCGGCATTACGGAGCCAGGCATGCTGGAGTGACCTTGATATAATAAGAGAAGAATAAATTAGAAGTACCGGAGGGGTCTAATGAATGAATTTTTATACTCGAAAGAAATTGAGTGTCCTGTTTGCTTGCATAAAATCAGCGTAACAAAAGTAAAGTCGCGTGGGTGTAAAGTACAAAAGAGAGATTCTGATTTTTGTGTCCATTACGAAACAATCAATCCTCTTTTTTATGATGCCTGGGTGTGTAAGCATTGTGGTTATGCAGCGCAGTCGGACAAGTTTTCCAATATTTCATATAAAGAATGCGATGTTTTAAAGGAAAAGCTAATGCCTAAATGGAAGGGGAGAAGCTTTGAGGGGGAAAGAACCATAGATGATGCCCTGGAAGCCTTTAAGCTTATTCTTATCAGTCATCAGATTCGTGGAGTAAATGCCAGTGAGCTGGCAAAGGTATGTATGCGAATCGCCTGGCTCTATAGGTTTAAGGGTAATGAAGAAGAGAAGGAGCTTGAGTTTGTAGAATATGCATTGAAGTTTTATTCGCAAACCTATGAGACGGAATCCTTTCCGGCGGACAAGCTAGATGAGAATACTTGTACATATATGATTGCCGAGCTAAATTTTAGGGCAGGTAATTACGAAGAATCAGTTAAGTGGTTTAGTCGGCTTATAGGTTCTGCGGAGGCAAGAAAGAATCCAGTGCTTATGGAAACTGCCAGAGATCAATTCCAGCTGGTAAAGGAAAAGCTAAAGAAGTAACATCATTATAGAATGCTGGATAGATTACTATTTAGAGAAAAGTGCCTGGTAGTGTAGATTGGCTTATGCAAGGTAGCTTTTGAAAACAGTCTGAAGCACTTTCAAGGCAGAAGCGAACATTGCTTGGGGGAAGATATATGAAAATAGGTAAGCTGCCAAATGATATATTAGAGAAGCTTGTTCTAAATAAAATACAAGAGAATCGCAGTGAGGTTATTATTCGGCCGAAAACCGGTATGGATTGTGCAGCCGTTGATTTTGGCAATTATGCCTGTGTTCTTTCCAGCGATCCCATTACAGGTACGTCAAAGGAAATTGGACGTCTGGCAGTTCATATATGCTGTAACGATATTGCATCCTGTGGTGTCGATCCTCTAGGAATAATGGCTACCATCTTATGCCCATCAGACGCAACAGAAGAGGAGCTCGAACATATTATGGATCAGCTAACAGCAGCCGCTGCATCTATCAATGTTGATCTACTAGGAGGGCATACGGAGGTTACCAGTGCGGTGACGCGTTTTGTCATCTCCTGCACTGCCCTAGGACGTTGTCTTAAGGAAAAGCTGATAGTAACATCAGGAGCAAAGGCAGGAGATGATCTTGTAATTACCAAGCATGCCGGTTTGGAAGGGGCTTCTATCATTGCCCATGAGAAAGAGCTCGAATTGACTGGGCTTATAGGAAAGCAGGCAGTGGAAGAGGCAAAAAGCTATATGAACTGCATCAGTGTTGTAAGGGATGGGATCGAAGCTGCAAAATATGGTGTAAACGCTATGCATGATGTTACGGAGGGAGGAATACTTGGAGCAGTTTGGGAGATTTGCGAAGCATCAGGAAATGGGGCAGAGGTATTTTTGGAAGATATTCCAATCAAAAGCGTCACTAAAAAGATATGCCAACATTACAATATAAATCCATATAAGCTGATTTCCAGTGGATGCATGCTGATTTCTGCGACTGATGGTAAGGGTCTTGTCAGTCATCTTGAAAAGGCAGGCATTTCAGCTGCTTTATTTGGAAAGCTTAATCTATCAGGAGATAGGATAGTAATATCAAAAGAGGGCAAAGAAAGGATTACGGCACCAGGGGCCGATGAATTATATAGCGTGCTTTAGCATAACTTGACAGACTTTTTTCGAATGTTTATAATCATTTTAGCACTGTTCGGCAAAGACTGACAATAAGGTCAAATCGATTGGTTTGGCCTATTTCTTTGAAAATCTAATACTAAAAGCTAAGGTGGAGGGTTAGGTATGTATCAACTTGATCTGATAAAGAAGGTAGACCCGGAAGTAGCAGAATGTATAGAAAATGAAGTAAATAGACAGAGAAATAAAATAGAACTTATAGCATCTGAAAATTTCGTGGATGAGGCTGTATTGCAAGCTCTAGGGACACCCCTTACTAACAAGTATGCCGAAGGCTATCCAGGGAAACGGTATTATGGCGGTTGCGAGCATGTGGATGTTATTGAACAGCTGGCAATAGACAGGGCTAAGGAAATTTTTGGTGCTGATCATGCCAATGTTCAGCCCCATTCAGGAGCTCAGGCTAATTCAGCCGTTTATTTTGCAGTGCTTGAACCCGGCGATACCATACTGGGTATGGATTTATCTCATGGTGGGCATTTGAGCCATGGAATGAAGAAAAACATATCAGGCAAGTATTATAGATCCGAGTTTTATGGGGTTAGAGAAGACAACGGATATATTGATTATGATGCGCTGCATCGTAAGGCGCTTGAGGTTAAGCCAAAGATAATTATTGCCGGTGCCAGCGCTTATCCCAGAATCATTGATTTTAAAGCATTCAGCGAAATTGCAAAGGATGCCGGTGCTTATCTCATGGTTGACATGGCTCATATCGCGGGTCTTGTCGCTGCCGGACTCCATCCTAATCCTGTTCCTTATGCTGATTTTGTGACTACTACTACACATAAGACTCTGAGAGGACCAAGAGGGGGAATGATCCTTTGTAAGGCTGAGCATGCAAAGGCTATTAACTCAGCTATATTCCCAGGTACCCAGGGCGGTCCTCTGATGCATGTTATCGCCGCTAAAGCAGTAAGCTTCAAGCAGGTACTTACCAATGATTTCAAACAATATCAAACCCAGATACTGAAGAATGCAAAAGCGCTTGCAGGTGCACTTATTAACGAAGGCTTCAATCTTGTATCAGGTGGAACTGACAACCATTTAATTCTTGTGGATCTTACCAATTTCGATACAACAGGCAAGCTTGCTCAATCCCTTTTGGATGAGGTAGGTATTACTGTTAATAAGAATACAGTTCCCTTTGACAAGCTAAGTTCATTCGTTACGAGTGGAATAAGAATTGGCACTCCAGCTGTTACGACAAGAGGTATGCTTGAGGAGGACATGCGGACAATTGCCAGATTAATAAAGCTAACCATCACTGACTTTGAGAATTCTGCAGAGGATGTAAGGCAAGCAGTAGAAAAGCTTTGTAAGAAATATCCTCTTTATTAGGATGCTGCTCGGGAGGGATTATGTCTGATAGAAAGGAACCATTAGCCTATAGGATGTGCCCCAGAACCATTGAGGAGTTTGTGGGTCAGGAGCACATAATCGGTAAGGGGAAGATGCTCTACAGAATGATTAAGGCGGATAGAATATCCTCCATAATTTTGTATGGCCCTCCGGGTACCGGCAAGACGTCCCTTGCACGTATTATAGCCTCTACGACCAAATCAAGCTTCGAAAAGCTGAATGCAGTGACGGCCGGTGTAGCTGATATAAAACGAATTGTCGCTGATACACAGAATATGATGCTCAATCCCAGTGGCAGAACAGTCCTTTTTATTGATGAGATACATCGCTTCAACAAAGCGCAACAGGATGCACTGTTGCCTTTTGTGGAAAATGGTACCATCGTACTGATTGGCGCAACTACTGAAAACCCTTACTTTGAAGTGAATAAGGCGCTCATTTCGCGTTCCTCTGTGTTTATGCTCAAGCCCTTAAATTCAACAGATATAGAAGCTATCATCCGACAAGCCCTGGCTGACAAGGAAAGGGGATTGGGTGAATACATGCAGGTAACTGATGATGATGCCATAAAATATCTTGCTGAGGTTTCTAATGGCGATGCCCGCATCGCGCTCAATGCAATCGAGTTAGCTGTTGAGACTTCTGAGCTTGAGAGTGACGGCAGCATTCACATTACCATAAAAACAATTGAGGATTGTGTCCAAAGGAAGGCTATTACCTTTGATAAGTCCGGCGAAGCCCATTACGATAACATAAGCGCATTTATTAAGTCGATGAGAGGGAGCAATCCGGACGCGGCCTTGTTCTATCTTGCAAGGGCACTATATGCAGGGGAAACCGCCGAATTTCTTATAAGGCGTATAATTATTTGCGCATCAGAGGACGTAGGTATGGCGAACCCAACTGCCCTACAGGTTGCTGTTGCGGCCGCACAGGCCATTCACATGATCGGGATGCCCGAGGCCAGGTTGTTATTAGCCCACGCAGCTGTTATGGTTGCAACCAGTCCTAAGTCCAACTCCTGTTACATGGGATTAAGTAAGGCTATGAGCGATGTTGAGACCAAACGCACCGGAGAAGTACCTATGCATTTGCGTAATGCACCCATTAAGGGAATGGCTGACCAGGGATACGGAGTAGGCTACAAATACGCCCACGATTACCCGGGTAACATAGTAAAGCAGGAGTTCTTCCCTGATGAAATGTCGGGTACAATATACTACGAGCCTACTTCAAATGGCTACGAGTCAAGAATCAAGGAATGGTTGGAGAGGTTTAGGAACAGTTGATTGGAGAGTAAGTATGAAAAGAAGAATTATTGCCTGGATACTATTATTAGCTTTTGTGCTCCTTGTGTTGAATTTACTTTTTTTTAAGGTTTATATGGAGTTCTTTTCGCTAGTTTATATTGTTATTTTTGTAGCATATATTTTCCTGCAGGGCAGGCTAGCTCAGCCTGAAGACACCGACACCAATAACGGTAAAAGCACTAATAATACTGACACTGATGACGGTACTGATAAGGAGATTGATTCTAAAAAAGATAACAACAACGGCAGTAAAGAACTTACCAGCGATGAATTAAACCCAAATAGCGATAATTAGAAGGAGACTTTCTATGCATTTCAGGTACGGTTTTGGAAAGACATTCAAGGAATTTGATATAGATGACAAGAATGTCATGGTAGAGCTTAAGCAAAACAGCATAGAAAGGCAGCTGATTAACGCCGAAGAGGTCAGACGTTCACTGGAGAACCCAATCGGAAGTAAAAGGCTTTCTAAAATTGTTAAGCCTGGTGAGAGTATAGTCATTATCACCAGCGACATTACTCGCCCGATGCCATCAAAAATCGTATTGCCACCGCTGTTGGACGAATTATCCAAGGCGGGCGTTAGCCTTGAGGACATAACCATAGTTTTCGCACTGGGAAGTCATAGAAAGCATACTGAAGATGAGATGAAATATCTAGTAGGCGAGGAGACATACAAGAAAGTCAAATGCCTTGATAGCGATGTAAAACGCTGCAGGATGCTGGGAACCACGTCCCGCGGTACGCCTGTAGAAATATTTGATAAGGTCGCCGATGCCGACAGAGTCATATGCCTTGGGAATATAGAGTTTCATTACTTCGCCGGTTATAGTGGCGGTGTGAAAGCTATAATGCCCGGAGTATCAACCAGAGCTGCCATTCAGGCCAATCACAGTGCTATGGTCAGGGATTCCGCAAGAGCAGGCGCAATAGACGACAATCCTGTAAGACAGGACATCGAAGAGGTTGTCAAATTCCGCCCTGTCGATTTTATTCTTAATGTTGTGCTGGATGAGAACAAGACCATAATCAAAGCGGTGGCAGGTCATCATGTTTTAGCCCACCAAGAGGGTTGTCGTTTCCTTGATAGCCTATACAAGATAAATATACCCGCGAGAGCTGACATTGTCATAACAACACCTGGGGGGTTTCCGAAGGATATAAACCTATATCAGGCGCAGAAAGCTCTTGATAATGCCAAGCACGCGGTCCGTGGAGGAGGCATTATCATACTTCTGGCAGCATGCACAGAGGGGTACGGCGAGAGTGTTTTTGAAAGATGGATCAATGAATCATCTTGTCCTGAGGATCTTGTTATGAAAATCAAAGAGAATTTCGAGCTTGGAGGCCACAAGGCAGCGGCAATTGCCCTGGTAGAAAAAAAGGCGAGAGTATTCATTGTTTCGAATATGCCTCGCCAGATGTCAAAGAAGCTCTACATGGAGCCTTTCGATAGTATGGAGGAAGCTTTGTCAAGTGCCTTTTCGCAGCTTGGCCAGGATGCCAGTGTCCTACTAATGCCCCATGGAGGATCTACGCTTCCGGTGAGCCAGTGTCTTTAGTAGCTTCTAAATCACTCTGTAGCTTCTGAAGCATGCGATGTAAAGCGGCTTAATACATCTCTGATGGGCATTTTGGCGCTTATTGCTTGCCTATTATGATATGTATGATAAAATATTGCTATATTTCCATAAGAATAATCAGGTGATAAAATGAAGTTTCTAAGAGGGAAAAACAGTATTGTAAAAAGATTTCTAGTATCATATCTTTTAGTGCTGATGTTTATGGTCATCCCTCTCATTCCTATATATAGAATTATGGTGAACTCCGTGAGCGAAAAGGCTATTACCGAAACAAATCATAGACTCGACAATGGAATAGAAAGCCTCAATTCATCAATCGTTAGCATTAATCATGCGGTTTACAATCTTTTGTCAAATGCTGATATTAGAAGCATTATCAATGTAAGTGAGTTAGGTGCCGTAGATTATTACTATATGACAAAAGCTCAAAAGCAATTAAGAGCTGCGATTGAACCATATCAAATAGTCTACAATTCAATGCTTCTGACTAAAAATAATAATATAGCGATTACTCTGGACAGAATTTACGATGAAAGAGATGGCTTGTACAATGACTACATTAGATACGAAGGCTTAAGCCAAGAGAAATGGTTGGATTTAAGTATAAATGATTGCCAGAATAAGACCTTCATGCAAGAAACAGTCGTAAATTTTCATGGGCAGCCACCAAAGGAAGTGCTAACATACTTTTTAGCCTATAACTCTAAAAAAGCAAGTGGATATGACTGTACATTCAGCATATTGATTGACAAGGAAGACATCCTGAGACTATTGACTACCAGTGAGGCTTACGCAAACGGCTGGTTATATATTCAAAACATGAATGGCGATATTATATTGAGACATCATTACAGTGGAGATCCTATTACTGTTCATAAGGACAATAAGAGCTTTGTTGAAGAAATAAATGGCGAGGAAACGACGGTGTTTTATAGAGATGCATTTGATACCGGCATACGTATTGTTCTTGGGGTACCGGCTTCTTCCTATGCGAGCGATGTAAACAAGGCGAAAAGCATTGTCATAATTTGCTTCCTGCTAACATTTTTAGTGGGTCTGGTGCTATCGCTGCTGATGTCATATTACAATAGTAAGCCAATTTTGAAGATAGTATCCCTTATAGATAGAAAGGGATTGAATAGCTCAGGCAACAGTGGTGAATATGACAGGATACTCAGCGCAATAGAAAGCCTTTTTCAATCCAAGGAGGCGTTGTTTCAGCAGTTGGAAAACAACAGGAACTCGATGACAGCAGGGCTTTTTGAAAGACTCTTGCATAGTGCCATATATATTGAATCAGAGCTTGATGTTATTAATAAGTATATTAATTTCCTGCCTGAGAGCTATGCGCTTTTAAACATAAGGATTGGAAACCTGAATAATGCTAAAAACATGCTTAACATTGACGCCCATGATACTGACGTATTCAGAACAGTGCTGGCCGCATTTCTCAGGGAGAATTGTTTCGTTACGGAATTTATTCATATTACAGGGGATTCAAATATTATCGTATTGGTTGAAACGATACCCGAGAGCAATAGCCTTAATGCAGTGAGTAAAAAAATAGAAGAGGTGCAAAAGCAAATATTTAGTGATTTCAAATTAGTCACCTTCTGTGGAATCAGTAATATTCACAAAGATTATTTTGAGCTTGCACAAGCATTTACAGAAAGTGAAAAAGCCTTAAACTGTATTATAGGGACTCCATTTGTGTCGAGGATATTGTATTCCGAAATAAATTCAGGACAGTTCGATATGTGGCTTGACATTAACGAAAATACGAGACTATTTCAGATGCTGATTGCCGGTGACAAGGAGAAGGTGGTTGAATTACTGGCAGTCATATTTGAAAGGAACAGTAATAGAATTCTTTCGAATGTATGGTCTGCAAAGCAATTATACTATACACTACGAGGCATTCTAATCTCCGCAAGCCGAGAAACTGGTCATGATACTGCTATAAATAGTCTGCCTAATTACAAAGCCGACATATCTGTTACTGAAAACTTTGATATTATCACAGATCAAATGACGGAATTTTGTGAAATAGTACAGGCTCGTCACCGCAGCAGAAATTTAGATCTTAAAAATTCAATTATAGAATACATTAACAATAATTACGCGGATGTTGATTTATATGCAAAAACACTTTCCGAAATATTCAATGTCTCTGAAAAGTATATGTATAGTCTAGTAAAGGAACGCACAGGGATGAGTTTAAGCAGTTATGTAGAGAAGGTGCGGCTGGAACAGGCAATTTTAAAGATGATGAATACTGATTTGTCGATAGCTGACATTGCAACATCCTGCGGATTTATATCACAGAATACTTTCTATAAAGCATTTAAGCGAGTATATGCTGTAAGCCCTAGCACATGGCGTACTATAAACCAGAATAGGAACGATAGTATGTTACCCGAAGAAGGATAAGTCTGAAACTTCATTATGACATTCTTACCAGTGAGAGGATATCTCCCTGTTTTCAACTTTTATATATAATATCCCAATGCTATAGTGTAAACAAAAATTGAAAGGGGATATCAAAATGAAAAAGTATTTGAGCAGGTTTTTGGTTTTGATGCTTGTGTGTTGTCTCACTCTTTGTGGATGCGGAACTGGTGCATCAAACGAAGATGGCAGCCAGAAGAATCAAACAGCTGCAGAAGAAAAATCGAATTCGGACAGTAATGCTGACTCTTCTCAGCAGGGGGACTACCATAGCAACATAAATCCTCCGGGTGAGTATCCTGTATGTAAGGAAAAGATCACAATGAAGGTTGGCATTGTGCAGGACTCCAATGTTGAGGACTATGAGACGAACTTCCTGACAAAACTGTATGAAGAAAAAACGAATATGGATCTGGTCTTTGACGTCTATTCAAACATTGAGGCTGAGCAGAAGCTACAGGTAATGGTCGCATCTCAAAGTGATCTTCCGGAAATCATTACGGGTATCAAACTTTCTGATCTGACAATTTTAAGCTTCGGTGAGCAGGGTGCAATTATACCATTAAATGACCTGATTGATAAATACGGGCATAACATAAAGAATGCCTATGAGAACAGCCCGCAGTTGAAAACCTACACTACTATGCCGGATGGCAAGATTTACAGTATTGCTAAATATACTGAAACAATAGGTAATCTCTGGTCAGGGAGAGCTACAATTAATAAGAAGTGGCTCGATAAAGTGGGGATGGAGATTCCAAAAACAACAGATGAGCTTTATGAAGCTCTGAAGGCTTTCAAAGCACAGGACCCGAATGGTAATAACAAGGCCGATGAAATTCCGCTTCTCGGAAATCTAAAGGGCTGGCGCCAGAAGGTATATGATTTCATATTCAATGCTTATATTTATAATGACACGTCGGACAGATACATAGTGAAGGACGGCAAGCTTTCCTTTGCTTATAATACTCCCCAATGGCGCGAAGCCCTACGCTTCATGAATAAGCTTTGCACGGAAGGCTTATTGAGCCCGCAGAGCTTCACAATTAATGAAGATCAATTCAAGCAGATCGTGAGAGCCGAACCTGATTTGACTGTCGGCGTTATTCCCGCGGGCGCGATCATCCTATCAGCAGGTGATGAGAGAGTGGCAGAGTATGAGGTGATTCCTCCACTGACAGGACCAGAGGGTGTATCCTGGGCAACATATTTCCCATCAATGCCTGAGAACAAATTCATTATAACAAACGCATGCAAGAATCCGGAAGCTGCTATTCGCTGGGCCGATTTGATGTATGATCCCGATATAGTTATAACACAGCGCTGGGGTGAAAAGGGAGTCAATTGGGATGATCCTGCACCGGGTGATGTAAGCCTATATCAGGACACGCTGGGATATCCTGCGAAAATTAAGATTCTAAATGACGTATTCGGAAGCGTGCAGAATGTGAACTGGCGTGAAGGCAATCCTACATACAGAACAGCCGATTATACCTGTGGACAGGTTTGGGATGGAAATCCTATCTATCATGAATACCTTATTTCTAAACACATGATGGCCTATAAGGACAGAGGGCCGGAAGAATATGTGGCTAAGCTTATCTTCACGAACGAGGAAATGGCAGAAATCAGAGAGAGCAAGACATCCATTAATGAATACGTAAATGAAAGCATTGCCCGTTTCATTACTGGAGACCTAGATGTCGATAAGGACTGGGATTCTTATCTTGCTGAGCTTGAAAATATGAACATCAAGCGTTATCAGGAAATATCTCAGCAGGCATACGATCGCATACAGTAACAACTTAGTAGGCTAAGAAAAGTTATCTGCACCCCGGGAGAGTGTGGCATTATTTGCCAAGCTCTCCGGGTTGTAGATTAGCCTTCAGAGAAAGCGTGAAAGGTGGAATGATGATTGAAAAAAGGTTTGGCTAGGAGAATGATGAATCGCCGGCAGCTTTATATAATGTTGCTGCTGCCTATTATATACATAGTAGTTTTCTCATATGTGCCAATGTTGGGCCTGCAGATTGCCTTTAAAAAATTTGATGGAAACGCTGGCATATGGGGTAGCCAATGGATCGGATTGCAAAATTTCATCAAATTCTTTAATTCATACCAATTTGAAAGAGTGTTAAAAAATACGCTGGTTGTTTCGGTTTATCACTTAATCGCCGGATTTCCTATACCTATAATCTTTGCATTGCTTATTAATGCAGTGCGCTCGAAAAGGTATAAGAAAGCTGTACAGATGATTACCTATGTACCTCATTTCATATCTGTAGTTGTACTAGTCGGGATAACACTGCAGATGTTTGATTCGCGTATAGGTTTAGTTGCTACTATTTATACGCTGCTGACAAAGCAGCCTATGCCAGAAATTTTGGGTAATCCCTCTGCATTCCCGCACTTGTATGTTTGGTCAGGAATCTGGCAAAACACAGGCTGGAACTCCATAATTTACATAGCAGCATTAGCAGGTGTGGACAGTGAGTTGCATGAAGCTGCAACCGTGGATGGTGCAAGCAGACTTAAGAGAGTCTTCTATATAGATTTGCCAAGTATTATTCCTACGGCAACAATTTTGCTTATTATGAATGCAGGTAAAATGATGAGCGTTGGATTTGAAAAGGTATATTTACTACAGAACCCACTTAACCTTAGAACAAGCGAAATAATTTCAACATATGTATATAAGGTTGGTTTGACTGGTTTTAGCGACTTCTCTTATGCAACAGCCATTGGCCTATTCAACTCAGTTATTAATTTTCTATTAATAATAATTGTTAACCAGATATCGAAAAAAATAAGTGACTCTAGTTTATGGTAGGTGATAATATGTTTTTAAGCAAAAAAAGATTGGGCTCGAGGAATGATGAAGTATTTTATTTTGTTACTAATGCTATTTTGGCAGTAATAACACTTTTGGTACTTTATCCGTTGATATATATCGTTTCCGCATCCTTTTCATCACCGAATGCGGTATCCAGCGGGAAAGTCATACTTTTCCCTGTAGAATTTAGTCTTGAGGGCTATGAGGCAGTTTTTAAGAATAATATGATAGTAAGCGGTTATGCTAATTCCTTGTTTTATACGATTGCTGGTACCGTTATTAATGTTGGGCTTACGTTGATTGCAGCCTATCCATTATCAAGAAAGGATTTGCCCGGCAAGAATATATTGATGTTTATATTTTCATTTACAATGATTTTTAATGGCGGTATAATACCGAATTACATACTTATAAGGGATCTTGGTATGATAAATACCCGCTGGGCTTTGCTGCTGCCAGGTGCAATAAGTGTTTACAATATGATAGTAACCAGAACCTTTTTTCAGTCGAATATACCAATTGAGCTATATGAAGCTACCTCGCTTGATGGTGGTAGTGATTTCAAGTATTTTACCAGTGTTGTTCTTCCTCTTTCGAAGGCAGTAATTGCTGTAATATCGTTGTTTTACGCCTTGTCACACTGGAATGCGTTCTTTAATGCCTTTTTGTACTTGAATAACAAAAGCTTATTCCCGCTTCAAATAGTACTACGGGACATACTTATATCGACATCAATAGATCCATCCTTAGTATTGGATCCGGAAACAATGGCTGCAAGACAAGGGCTGGCGGATTTGCTTAAGTACTCCCTTATAGTTGTTGCGAGCGCGCCAATGATTTGCTTATATCCATTTGTGCAAAAGTTTTTTATTAAAGGTGTAATGATAGGATCGATTAAGGGATAAGTAGGAGATTAAGATGAGGAATGAATTGGTCTTTTATGGTACAGGTGCCGCAGAAGGAATTCCAAATCCCTTCTGTAGATGTTTTCTATGCAGTAATGCCAGAAAAGAGGGCGGCAGGGATGTCCGAAAACGTTCGATGTTTCGGGTTAATGAATATGTCGCAATTGATATGGGGGCGGATTTCTTTACCCAGGCCATGGAATACGGCGATTTTATTAATCTGGAGCATGTGCTCATAACTCACACACATGAGGATCATTTGGCTCATATGATGATGGGAGTGCGCGGCATGGCTACACACCGTATACAGAAGCCGCTGAATATATATATGACAAGCTCTGCCTATGATATCGTTGATTTTTATCGAAAAAACTCAGCCATACTGAAGAATTCTATAAATACTTTGGAGCATAATAAAGTGATTGCTTTCCACAGACTTGAGTTCGGAAAGGGATATACAATAGGAACACTGCCGGTTATCCCTTTAAAGGGGAATCATACTGGAAACATGGGTGAAAACTGTGCCAACTACCTAATCAGGCTTGGAAATGGGAAAGTACTTTTTTATGCCCTTGATACCGGATACTATCTTGAGGAAACCTTTCAAAACCTTAAGGCATACAAGTTGGGTTATCTTATAAGTGAGTGTACTTATGGGAATATTCTCAATAGGCCTGAAAAGCCGGAAGGACACCTTGACATATATAGCTGCCAGTCGGTGTTTAAGCGCCTTTATAAGCAGGGAACTATCGGAAAAGATACAAAGATATATTTATCACACATAAATCATTGCCATACAGCTACACATGCTGATATGGTTGAACTTTTCAAAGAAACAGATATACCCTGTGAAATACAGGTTGCCTATGACGGCATGAAGATAATTGACTAAACAAGAACTACCAGTGCATAGCTCCTCTTATGCCCCATAATTTCGATTATGGGGTTTTCCCAAATATTTTTGTTGACAACTGCAAATCATAGTGATAATCTATAACCCAATACCAAGTAATTTACTGGGGATTGTTTTAGGGTAAAAATAGTTGGTAATAATATAACTGAGAAGGTAATGTGGAGGCGAGGACATGAAGCTTTCTACAAAAGGAAGATATGGATTGAAAGCAATGCTTGATTTGGCCGTTCACAACGATGAAGGACAGGTCGTTTTAAAAAGCATTGCGGAAAGGCAGGGGCTCTCGGAAAGTTACTTAGAACAGCTATTTGCAGCCTTGAAGAGGGCAAAGCTGGTCAAAAGCCTGCGCGGTTCCCAAGGTGGCTACTTACTTGGTGATAAGCCTGAAAACATAACAGTTGGAGATATATTGAGAACTCTTGAGGGCTCGTTGGCTCCCGCAGATTGCGTTTCAGAGAATGGTGAAGGGCATATGTGTGAGAACTCTGGTTTTTGTGTGACAAGGGGAGTTTGGGAAAGAATTCGCGATGGTATTAATAATGTTATTGACAACATCACTTTGCAGGAGCTTATAGATGACTACAAGGCAAATAGCAATGTAGATAATGATTTGATTGGTATGCACTAAGAAGACTTTATACAAAAGGAGTTGCAAGCTTATGAGTGACAGGAATATTTATTTAGACCATTCAGCTACCACGCCGGTGAGACCGGAAGTAATAGAGGCCATGATGCCATATTTTAACCAGAGGTACGGGAATCCTTCTTCCATATACTCTATTGGCAGAGATAGTAAAAAGGCCATTGAGGAAGCCAGACAAACCGTTGCAGGGGCAATTGGCGCTCAGCCCAGAGAAATTTTCTTTACAGGCTCGGGGACCGAGGCCGACAATTGGGCGCTTAAAGGTGCTGCCCTTGCAAACCAGCAAAAGGGTAAGCATATTATTACCACTTCCATTGAGCACCATGCTGTGCTTCATACCTGCCAGTATCTTGAAAGGAATGGATTTGAAGTCACCTATCTGCCAGTGGATATAGATGGATTGATTACTCCTGAACAGGTAAAAGCAGCAATCAGACCCGATACGATTTTGATTTCTATCATGTTTGCCAATAACGAGATCGGCACAATTCAACCAATAGCCGAAATAGGGAAGATTGCAAAGGAAAAGGGGATAATCTTCCACACCGACGCAGTGCAGGCCATGGGCAATGTAAGTATTGATGTCGAGGGCATGAATATTGATATGCTTTCCATGTCTGCGCATAAGTTCTACGGTCCTAAGGGTATTGGTGTCCTTTATGTTAAAAAGGGCGTTAAGCAATCATATTTCATACATGGAGGCGCACAGGAAAGAGGCAGGAGGGCCGGTACTGAGAATGTACCTGCAATCGTAGGAATGGCCAAGGCACTCGAAATAGCAATAGCCAATATG
This sequence comes from Clostridiaceae bacterium, assembly GCA_012730015.1. Taxonomy (GTDB): domain Bacteria; phylum Bacillota; class Clostridia; order Acetivibrionales; family DTU013; genus JAAYBT01. The sequence goes on along the minus strand of JAAYBT010000154.1, from coordinate 4,517 downwards.
GATAACTACAATCAAAAGCTTACTGCACTTAGGGACAGAACCATCAGAGAAATAGAGGAGAAGATTCCCTTCGTTAAGCTGAATGGACATAGAAAGGATCGACTTCCCGGGAACGTTAACTTTTCGTTCGATTTCATTGAAGGTGAATCACTTTTGCTCTTGCTTGATATGAAGGGTATTGCAGCGTCCAGCGGTTCAGCCTGCACCTCGGGTTCTCTTGATCCTTCCCATGTTCTTCTGGCCATAGGCCTTCCACACGAAACTGCCCATGGTTCTCTGAGGATATCCTTTGGAGAGGAAAACACAGATGCAGATGTGGACTACCTGATGGAGGTGCTTCCAGGTATCGTTCAAAGACTGAGAGAAATGTCACCCCTTTATGAAGCCCATTGCAAGCAGCAAGAAACACAGGTAACGGTATAAATACGGTTAAATTTTGAGTTGCAGTACACTTATTGATAGAAAGAAGGGTTGATTTATGTACAGTGAAAAAGTTTTAGACCATTTTTCAAATCCGAGAAACGTAGGGGAAATAGTTGATGCCGACGGTGTAGGTCAGGTAGGCAATCCAAAGTGCGGCGACATTATGAAAATGTACTTAAAAATAGAGGACAACATAATAGTGGACGCAAAGTTTAAAACCTTTGGATGCGGTGCTGCAGTAGCCACCAGCAGCATGGCAACAGAGCTTGTAAAAGGGAAAACAGTGCAGGAGGCATTGGAAATAACCAATCAAGCAGTAGCAGAAGCCCTGGACGGTCTGCCGCCGGTAAAGATGCATTGCTCCAATTTAGCCGAAGAGGCAATTAAGTCAGCAATTGAGGACTACAGGATGAAAAATGGCTTAATCGATGAGGACAGCTCCTGTAATGTTTGCTGTAAAAGGTGCGAGGATGTACATCATGCAATTGATGTAGAGGAATAGGTATATATTATGTCCAAAGGTAGCGTAATGCTTGGCATGAGCGGCGGTGTTGACAGTTCAGTTGCCGCCGCTGTTTTACTGGAAAAGGGTTATGAGGTTATCGGAGTGACGATGCAGCTTTGGCCTGATATGCAAGAGGAAAGAAAGGAAAAAGAGGGAGGCTGTTGCTCACTTTCTGCAGTTGACGATGCCAGGCGCGTAGCTCAAAAGCTTGGTATCAGCTATTATGTTCTCAATTTTAAGGATATTTTTCAGGAAAAGGTCATAGATTACTTTAGCCAAGAGTATTTGAAGGGCAGAACCCCTAATCCCTGTATTGCCTGCAATAGATTTGTCAAATTTGATGCAATGCTTCGGAAGGCACTCTCAATGGGAATCGACTACATTGCCACAGGCCATTACGCGAAAATCGACTTTGATGAGCAAAGGGGAAGATTCCTTCTCAAAAAGTCAGCCACTGACGCGAAGGATCAGACCTACGTCCTTTACACATTGACTCAGCAGCAGCTTTCAAGAGCACTTTTTCCTATCGGTGATTTCACCAAGGAAAGTGTAAGAGAAATTGCTGAAGAATTAGACCTCTGTGTAGCTTCCAAGCCTGATAGTCAGGAGATTTGCTTTGTGGAAGAAAATGACTATGGAAGATACATATGCGAAAACACTAGTACCGAGATTAGACCCGGGTTTTTCGTCGACCTTGAAGGTAATAAGCTTGGGAAGCACAAGGGGATTATTCATTATACGGTAGGGCAGAGGAAGGGCCTTGGTAATACCTTCGGCAAGCCCATGTTTGTTGTGGCAATCAAACCTGAGGATAACACCGTAGTGCTTGGCGAAAAGAAAGATGTTTTCTCTTCAGAGTTGACTGCATCTAATATGAATTTCATATCTATACCTGGGCTTACATGTGAAATGAAGGTTAAGGCAAAAATCCGATATTCCTCAAAAGAAGCCGATGCGCTGATAAGCCCCTTGAATAATAATAGGGTACACGTGCTATTCAATGAGCCACAACGAGCTATAACGCCGGGCCAGTCAGTAGTTTTCTACAAGGAAGATGAGGTTGTCGGAGGAGGGGTAATCGATTGACTAAATGATGTCATTACGTATTAACGTCACCCCCAGTGTGTTAACCGGATTTGCCTGTCTGTGACGTCATCTGCTACATATGACATGACAACAAGCCTAATCATTACAGAGGGCTAAAAACAGGCTTTCTTTTTTCAAAATGTACCGAATATTTAAATCCGGCATCGCGGACCATCTGTGAGAAATATTCAAATCTCAGGCCGATATGCTCTTGCCTGTGAGCGTCAGAACCAAGGCAGATTAGCTCTCCGCCAAGCTGACGATATCGCTTGAGAAGCTCAAAATCATAGTCCACACCAGGCTCGTTTTTTCTATAGGTTCCGGTATTAAGCTCAAAGCCTCGGCCTTGTTTAACCAGCTCAATCATGATGGCGTCGAGAATATCCCTGTGATCGTTGTATCTTAACATTCTATCCTCATAAGGTGCATATCTTATGATGTAGTCGAAGTGTCCAACCATATCAAAGGATTCGAAGGTCTTAATCATTCGATAGATCTCTTTAAGATATAGTTCATATGCCTCATGCCTTGGCTTGTCCTTGTAGAATTCACCTTCACTGGGATCAAGACCATCCAGAACATGAACAGAGGCTAATACATAATCAAAGGGATAGCCGGCAACTGTCTTCATAGAACCGTCGAGCACATGAGGCTGTATACCTACCTCAATAGCATCTAATATCTTTATTTCTTTTCCGTAGTTAGCCCTTATGGTAGCTATTTCAGAAAAATAGTCGTCGAAGTTAACCATGAATCCCCCTCCGGGGAAATCAATATCCAAATGGTCTGTAAACGCGATTCCTTCAAGTCCAAGAGCAATAGACCTTTCGCAGGCTGCTGACGCATCCATTATACTATCTGTTGAAAATTTCGTATGCATATGACAATCAAACATGGTGCCCCTCCTTAATTCAATCTATAATAGATTAGCACTGATAATTATCAAAATCAACATTAGCTGCCTGTTTTTTATATAAAGACAAGCAAGCACCTTTATAGCCTTCGATTAGTTCACAAAAAGAAAATAAAGGTATATAATAAACTAGAGATTGGACGACTAATAACAGGAATGCAATAGGACAATACTATGCATAGGAGGAAAAAGAAAATGGATGAGATAAAAACAGAAGGTCAGCAGCTGCAGGATAAGCTTTTTTTCAAGCCGCAAACGATATGGGAAACAGCTTCTGATGCTGAAATCGAGAAAAGCTATGATTTTAGTGAGGAGTATAAGGTATTCCTAAATAGTTCAAAGACTGAGAGAGAATTTGTTACTAATGCAAAAAAATTAGCCGATTCCGCAGGCTTTTTACCGCTGGAGGATCTAGTAAAAAAGAATGAGAAGCTGGCTTCTGGAACAAAGGTTTACTATATTAATCACAATAAATCAGCCGTATTTGCTCTTATCGGCAAAAGGCCGCTTGAAGAAGGCGTCAACATACTCGGTTCGCATGTCGACTCTCCTCGTATCGACCTTAAGCAAAATCCGCTTTATGAGGATACCGGACTGGCATTTTTTAAAACCCATTACTACGGCGGTATTAAGAAATATCAGTGGCTAACTATACCTCTTGCAATTCATGGAGTTGTAATAAAGGGCGACGGAACGCCGGTTGAATTTGTTATCGGTGAGGAAGAGGACGACCCAGTTTTTAACATAACAGATCTTTTGCCTCACCTGGCTAAGGAACAAATGCAAAAGAAGATGGGCGAAGCCGTCACCGGAGAAGGGCTGAATCTTTTACTGGGGTCAATACCATACAAGGATGAAAAGGTTAAGGAAAAGATTAAGTTGAACATTATGAACATACTTAATAAAAGATATGGCATAGTGGAAGAGGATTTTCAATCTGCCGAGCTCGAGATTGTACCGGCTCAAAAGGCCAGAGATGTTGGACTTGATAAGAGCATGGTTGGAGGGTACGGACAGGATGACAGGGTATGCGCATATCCCGCTCTTAGGGCTGTTTTGGATATTGAGGTTCAGGAACGTACTGCCATATGTCTTCTAACTGATAAGGAAGAGATAGGGAGCATGGGAAATACAGGGGCACAGTCAAATCTTTTAGAATATTTCCTGTCCAATCTGATTGCTCTAAGCACTGATAATTACTCTGATTTGAAGCTACGCTCCTGCCTTTCGAAATCAAAAATGCTATCGGCTGATGTAAATGCAGCAGTGGACCCCAATTATGAAAGCGTGTATGAAAAAAGGAATGCTACATATCTGGGCCGCGGAATCGTACTGCAAAAGTTTACCGGTCATAGGGGAAAATACGATTCAAGTGATGCCAGCGCTGAATTTGTTGGGGAGGTCCGCAAGCTCTTTAATGACAACAAAATAATCTGGCAAACAGGCGAGCTCGGAAAGGTGGATGAAGGAGGGGGAGGGACAATCGCGCAATACACAGCAAACCTTGGCATTGACGTGCTGGATTGCGGTATTTCTGTGTTATCTATGCACTCTCCCTTTGAAATCACCAGCAAGGTAGACATTTTTACT
>JAAYBT010000153.1 GCA_012730015.1 Clostridiaceae bacterium | reverse complement strand
GTCGTAGTGGAGTTCTATAGTGGTGAAATGGTTGTGGTGTATTCCCCTCTTGTTACCAATTTCGACTTATATGATAAAAGACATTTCGGAGGAGGTACTAATCGCTATAATATGATTGAGGAGACTCTCGATAAGAATAACGGAGTTCTGAGGGAAGATGAGGCTCTTGAACTCCTAGCAAGTGTTTGCGTTCCCAACAAAAAGCAATATTCAGTACTATATAACCTGTCAACAGGAGAGATTACTGCATTTACCGGTGGTGACTGTTCGGTAACAGAAAGCTTTTTGTTTGATTTGTCAGGGAAATAGTATAAAGCACTAATGATAGATTCAGGTATGGTTTTTTAATGGTGTAGACTTTATAGAAGTTAATAATATACTTTCTCCATTAACAAAGTAAAGTAACTCAAATGTATTGTATTTATTATTTCACTGATGGATGCTCCGGGTAGCTGCTTACTGCCGTGTTTCTACGAATAGTGATGAGTAGCCACCAGCTATGAAGCACAAATTGAACATTATACGGCCTACATAAAAGGTCACCATCGTGCCAAGGGGACGGGGGTTTGACAACCGCTCTATGCCTTCTGCACTAATCCTCTGTTGATCCCGGTTAATCTTTCGATTTGCCTGACGGACAACCCCTTTGCTTTGAGTTCCGACAGAAATCTGTTTCTTGTGTCGCACGGTAAGGCCTGAAACTGAGCAACATTGTTGCACTTGCTGATTTCTCGGATTATCGCTTGTGCCTTGCTGTCATTTACTCTAACGATCTCCTGAATTTCCAGACACTTATCTTGGCTTTCTTCGTTCATGTAAATTTCAAACTGCTCTTTGCTTAACATGCTAAACGCAAAATCGGTATCGGTTATCTGATGCGTTCTCGGATGAATATATTCATTGTAGCTGCTGTATTTATACTCCGTAATACTACCACAGATTCCTGCTTTGACCGGGTTTTGGTGAATATATCGAAGCACAGTCAGAAAGTAACCCTCATCCTCCACCGGCTCGCTTTTGTAACGATCCTGAAACAATCCGCCCACCCTGTCATATTTCCAATTATACCAGTAAACATACTTGGCAGCGACTTTTCTCATATATTTATGAAGTTCATCGTTATTTATTTTAATAAGCAGGTGGACATGGTTTTTCATTAAGCAATAGGCATATATCTGGCAGTCAAATTCAGCCTTATACATGTCTATTGTCTTCAAAAACACGCTTAGGTCCTCATCGTCCTCAAAGATAACCTGACGGTTTATCCCCCTCAACATTATGTGATATATTCCGCTTTCACTTTTCTTTCTGGCTTGCCTTGGCATGAATATCACCTCGGACTTAAAGTATCACAGTCCTATTCTGTTGTCAAACCCCCGTCCCCATGACACCCTGTTGTCAAACCCCCGTCCCCATGACACCCTAATCCATTTCACCGCTTTTAAAGCTTCTTAGGCCATGTAGCCTTTCCGGTGGGCGATTTAATTCCCAGTCGTTCCAATTCTTTCGCTATACCTAAAACACTCTTGCCCTGAAGATAGAGATTAAATATCAACTGGACATTTATTGCTTCTTTCTTATCAATTACCAGCTTACCTTCTGCATCATTTATATATCCATAACACTTTCTTTTATATAGCTTCGAAGTGCCTTGTGCTGCATGTCGTTTATTACCCCATTTAATATTGTCGCTACGGGATTCATTTTCTGCCTGAGCAACTGCCTCGATAATTGAAATCATCAAGTCATTATCTGTATCGGCTGTATCAAGTACTTCCTGCTCAAATATAACCCGAACGCCGAGAATCCTTAGCTGGTTCAACGCATCAAGAATCTCAACCGTATCCCGGCCAAATCTGCTGATGCTCTTGGTTAGGATGATTTCTATATCACGGGACTGACAATCCTTTAGCATACGAGAAAACTCTTTGCGGGAAGAACCTGTCTTGCTTGAAGCAATATCTATATACACATCTACTAATAACCATTTGGGATTAGCTGCTATTAATCCTGTTAACGCTGACACTTGGGCGGTTAGGCTTTCAGCTGATCAGCACTGTTTGTACTTACACGGCAGTAAATTCCAACACGTTTTTCTCTCTTTGGAGGCAATGGTGGTATAAAATGAATTCTTGCATTTTCAGCCATGACAAAACCTCCACAATAGTTAGTTTCCTATTTTTGCCTTAATATCTTCTACGATTTGATGCAAAATCCGCTCCCGATCCTTAGATGTATCATAAATCGTAAAGCCGTATTTAACTAAATGATCAGACATCGATCTGCTGAATGAAATGGCATCTTCAGAAATTTCCCTTAAATCATCATCACTAAAATTATATGTCCAATCGTCTTCAGTATCGTATTTTTTGAAATCGCTGATGAACTC
>JAAYBT010000152.1 GCA_012730015.1 Clostridiaceae bacterium | reverse complement strand
GTTAAGATTCTTACCAGATTCTTTCTCAGGTATTGTCTTCCATTTTTTATATGTGATATAAAAAAAGCAGGAAGATATATCTCCAAAACAAAATAGTATTTTGGGAGGAAGGCGAAGTATGAAAAAGTCTATTGTGATTCTTCTTGTTGTGGCACTGGTGTTTGGATTATGCGCATGCAGTGCGAAATCTACCAAGAAAGGTGTCATTAAAGTTGGTATCGTCAACAATCCACCGTCAGAGTCCGGATATCGCGCGGCGAATGTGGCAGACTTTGAAAAAGTCTTCACAGAAGCAAACGGATACAAGGTTTCAACCTTCTACAGCCTAAAGAACGATGAGCAGTTGAATGCAGCTGCGCAGTTTGTCACCGACGGTGTAGACTATCTTCTTATCTCAGCCGCGGCTACAGATGGTTGGGACACAGTTCTTAAAAGCGCTAAGGAAGCTGGCATCAAAGTGTTCCTCTTTGACCGTATGCTGAATGCCGATGAGAGCCTATATGAAGCTGCCGTTGTTTCTGATATGGCAAAGGAAGGGACTACAGCCGTGGAATGGCTGAAAGCACAGAAACTGCCGGAGTATAACGTAATTCACATTCAGGGCGCAATGGGTTCCGATGCGCAGATTGGCCGTACAGCCGCGTTAGATGCCGAATTTGCAGCCGGCACCATGAAAAAGGTTGTACAGCAGACCGCTACCTGGGATGAAGCCACGGCAAAGCAAATTGTAGAATCAGTAATCAATTCCAAGGAAAAATTCAATGTTATCTATGCCGAAAATGACGGCATGGCAAAGGGTGCCGTTGCAGCGCTGGATGAAGCTGGTATCACCCACGGCGTTGACAAGGATGTCGTTATAATGGGCTTCGATTGTAACAAGTGGGCGCTTAGGGAACTGCTTGCAAAAAATTGGAACTATGATGGTCAGTGCAGCCCCTTCCAGGCTTCGGTAATCGAAGAGATGATAAAGAAACTGGAAGCCGGCGAGAAGCTTTCAGCGAAGAAGGTTATTTCCGAAGAGAAAGGTTTTGACGCAAGGACTATTACGCAGGCAGATATTGATACATACGGTCTTGGCGAATAACAGCTAAAAGTCTTCCGGACATCGAGCCCATGGGGCTTTTGGCGATGATGCCTGATTATGTGCGATGCAGTGTATGCGGATATTTCCCGCATACACGCACCGCTATCTCTATGTAACTACCAATGCTTAAAGGACGGGTACTTATGCAAAACGATATTGTTTTATCCATGCGGAAAATATGTAAAGCATTCCCGGGTGTACGCGCCTTGCAAAATGTGGATTTCACTCTTTACAAAGGCGAAATTCACGCCCTGATGGGTGAGAATGGAGCAGGCAAGTCAACCTTGATTAAAGTTTTGACAGGCGTATTCCCGAAAGATTCAGGGCAAATCCACATGGCGGGCATTAACAAAGAAATTTATGTAAGATCACCTCAGGAGGCTCAGAAATTAGGCATCAGTACGGTTTATCAGGAGATAACCCTTTGCCCTAACCTTACAGTTGCTGAAAATATGTTTATCGGTCGGGGCAATTACCTTTTCGTTAATTGGCGCTCTATTGAAAAGAAGACGACGGAGATACTCGCCAAACTTAATATACCGGCGAGGGCTAATCAGCAGCTTTCCACCTGTTCGCTGGCTGTCCAACAAATGGTCGCAATTGCCCGGTCCGTGGACATGGACTGCAAAGTACTAATACTGGACGAGCCGACCTCCTCGCTGGACGAAAACGAGGTTGCGAAGCTTTTCTCTCTTATGCGTGAACTAAAGTCCCGCGGTGTCGGCATCATCTTCATAACGCATTTTCTTGAACAGGCGTACGAGATATGTGACAGAATAACTGTTTTGCGGAATGGCGAGTTTGTCGGGGAGTACGAAATAAAGGATTTGCCGCGCGTACAGCTCATTTCAAAGATGTTGGGTAAAGAACTTGATGACATTTCAGCGCTGCATAATCGAAGGGAATTACAAGCCGGGTCGGACGCCACTCCAGTTTACGAGGCATTTGGGTTATCTAGCACGGAGAGTGCAAAGGGGTTTGACTTCAAAATATATAAGGGAGAAGTAAACGGTTTTACCGGGCTACTTGGCTCTGGCCGCAGCGAAAGCGTACGTGCCATATTCGGCGCCGATAAAATTACCGGCGGCAGGGTAATGGTAAGTGGGAAAAACGTTAAAATAAAGAAACCCAGGGATGCAATGAAACAAGGTATCGGGTATCTGCCCGAGGATAGAAAACAGGACGGTATTGTTGAGGATTTATCCGTGCGTGAAAATATTATACTTGCCCTGCAGGTAATGAACGGCTTTTTCCGGCCGTTTTCCAAAAACGAGGCGGAAGCCTTTGCAGATAAATATATCAAATTATTAGGAATAAAAACCGCTTCGATAGATACGCCCATAAGGCAACTCTCGGGCGGTAATCAGCAAAAGGCAATACTTGCACGCTGGCTGCTTACAAATCCAAAGTATCTTATCCTTGACGAACCGACGCGCGGTATTGACGTCGGTACAAAAGTTGAAATACAAAAGCTTGTACTCAAGCTTGCCGAAGACGGCGTAAGCGTCACATTTATTTCATCCGAAATAGAGGAGATGCTTCGCACCTGTTCCCGGCTCATAGTTATGCGGGATCGCAAAATAGTTGGCGAATTGAGGGACGAGGACATGACACAAGCTAAGATTATGCACACAATAGCAGGGGAGGCAGCTCAAAATGGCTAAGGGTTTAAATAAATTCGCGAGGTCTCAATTGGTTGTCCCACTGTTTGCGCTTTTTTTGCTGGTTGTTTTTAATCTAATCAGGGATATTGAATTTTTCTCTATATCCATTATAACCAATAACGATGGAAACACCGTTCTTTCAGGGAATATAATCAGTATCATAAACGGCGCATCCGAGCTTGCTATTTTGGCAATCGGTATGACGCTGGTAACAGCATCGTCCAGAGGACAGGATATTAGCGTTGGCGCGGTGGCAGCAATAGCGGGCAGTATTTTTGTCAGTGTGCTTCGCGGAAATCAAATAACAATTCCAATTATTCTAATCGCCTTTTTGGCAAGCTGCTTCGTTGCAGTTATGTTCGGCGTATTCAATGGCACATTGGTTGCCGCATTCAAGGTTCAGCCAATGATTGCGACATTAATAATGCTTTCTGCCGGACGCTCCATAGCTTATTGGATAAACGGGGGAGCTACGCCTACTGTTTCAAGCCCTCTGTTAGTTAATATTGGAGGTTTTATTCCGGGCATCCCCATACCTACACCCATTATTATCATGATACTATTTGGTGTGTTGATTTGGCTTCTCTTAAGATTCACCAATCTCGGGTTATACACACAAGTGGTTGGAATCAACGAAAAATCCGCACGCCTGAATGGAATCAACGCTGCCTTGATAAAACTGTTGTCATTTATGATACTGGGAGTTTGTGTTGCTATTTCTGGCTGTATTAATGTTTGTAGAATCGGACTTATTAACCATGAAACCCTCCTTCTGGATATCGAAATGGATGCTATTTTGGCAGTCGCCATCGGAGGCAATTCTCTAGGCGGCGGAAAATTCAACCTGTCCGGCTCAGTGATAGGGGCATTCATTATTCAAGCGTTAACGGTTACGCTTTATGCCATGAAGATTCCTTCGACAGCGGTAAAAGCCTATAAGGCAATTGTTATTATAGCCATCGTTGTAATTAGTTCGCCAATTGTAAAAGAATATGCTCTTCAGCTGCGCAATAAGCTGTTTAAAAAGCCGGCGAAAATAATGGAGAATTGTGAAAATAACGGAGAATTAACGATATGATAAATAATAGAGGTTTATTAACCGGAATACTCGGAAAAAAACACAGGGATCCTATTTCCAACACCAGCTTTCTGTTGAGAATAACGATTTGCACCTTCATTGGCATGTATATACTAGCCATGCTTATCTGGGGTGGTGGTTTTTTGAATCCTCAGCAGTTCCTTGATCTTTTCAATAACAATGCGTTTTTGATCGTGATTGCCTGCGGACTGACTGTAGTCATGATAGCGGGCGGTATTGATATTTCGGGGGGAGGCGTAACCGCGCTTGTGACCATGGTTTGTATTGTTTATCTGGACGACCATAGCGGCAGCGTAATAGGCTCCTTGTGCATAGCTTTGGGTATTGGGATCACGTTCGGACTGGTTCAGGGAATATTGATATCATATCTGGATATACAACCTTTTATTATCACTTTAGCGGGTATGTTCTTTGCAAAAGGCATGATAACCATAGTCAGCGCTGTTCCGCGCACAGCGGCACAGGAAGCCTTTGTCACCCTTAAGCAGTTTCGTTTCGAAATTCCGGGTATCGGTTATTATGGAAAAACCGGCAATTTTATTCCCGCCAAAATTGAGCTCGGCGTAATAGTAGCTATAGCTGTAGTATTAGTTGTAGCGGTAATTCTGAAGTGGACGCGATTCGGGCGCAACCTCTATGCGGTAGGCGGTAATAAACAGAGCGCGTTAATGCTTGGCATCAATGTGAGGCGTACAAAATTCTATTCATATTTATTGGCCGGGTTGTTATCCGGAATCGCCGGCTATCTCTATCTGCTGCATACAGGGGCAGGAGATGCTGCCAATGCTACCGCTGCAGAAATACAGGCGATTGCATCTGCAATTATAGGCGGGACATTATTAACCGGAGGCGTTGGCAGTGTACTCGGTACGCTTTTCGGGGTGCTTATCTTAAAGACTATGACCAGCATTGTGGTTACTTCGGGGCTTAGGGAGCCATATTGGCAGAGCATTACAACCGGGCTTATGCTGTGCTTCTTTATTTTGCTTCAGAGCGTTGTTCTCGCGCTTCGTGAAAAGGGCAGCTTAAAGCTTTCGCTGCCGGAATGGATAAAGTTCAGGAGAAAAAAATCCGGGACAGATAGTACACCCTGATATCATATTTGTTACTATTATAGACGTTCTTGTCAATCATTTTCAAAATTTTTAATTGTTTAAATGCGATTATAATATTAATATATACTATAGTCGTGTTTTTTTCTTATGCACCGGTATACATGCTTACTTTCGGCATGAGTGATATAAAGGTGGGAATTGTCACTTCAATTTATATGTTTTCCCAGATGATTCTTAGTATTGTATTGTCGTTGCTGGGTATCCTTGCAACAGCTTTATTTTATCGTCGTTCCCCCGGTACAGAAGTTCACATTTAGATTCGATCGTTGTTTCAATCTGAGCCAAACGCTCATGCCGGAATGAATCCGACATGAGTTCACGCAGGCTACACCTGCGCGCCCCTCATTACACTAATTGCATAAACAACTTGCTTGAACAATGTCGCCCGTCTTGATACAATATAAGTATATTTTGTTAAATATTCTACCAGGCAGGGAGGCATATTGTTATGAATATGTGCGGTAGAATTCTCGGAGAAATTAATGGCCTGACAAATGATATACCTGAAACCTTCGGAAACTCAAATTTAGCTGTATTTAAACCCAGGTTTTTTGTAGAAGGGGAGAATCAGTTTGACTGCTATCACTTTGTCATACCGAGAGTCGAAGTTCCTCCCTTTTTTGCTGATAGCAAAGAGATACGAATACATAAGAATTCTGTATTGCCAACAAATCCCGGTCAAAGGCTAAAAGCTACACCTAATGAATTAGATGGTGGTTCCAATGATATTAAGTTTATATGCATGTTCATAGACTCCCGCAAGCTAAAGGAATTCGCCAAAGAAGCGTTCAATAAAGCTGATTTATTGTTTTATAATGACACGTGCTATATAAGCAACAGCTTGTTAAATCTGGTATCTAAATTCGAGACAGAGTTTTGTAATAAACAGTTCGGATCCCGTTTTATTTTGGACAGTCTTTCTACGGAGATTTCAATTAACTTAATTAGAGAACTGAAGACAAACATGCCTAATTCTCCGGGGCTTCGAAAATATACAGCAAGAAAAGAGATCAATACAGCAATAGATTTTCTCTGGGAGAATGATAGTATTGAGTTTTCCCTTGATACGCTTTGCAATATTGCTAATTTAAGCCCTTTTTACTTTGAAAGGCTGTTTAAAGAGCACACCGGCAAATCACCATATGAATACTATATGGATATAAAAATAAGCAAGTCTCTGAATTATCTGAAATCAAAACGCTATTCAATTACTGAGGTAGGATTTATTTTAGGGTTTTCGAGTCATAGTCACTTTTCTTCGGTTTTCAAAAAAAGGGTTGGGCTAACTCCTTCTGAATATATTAATTCAATTATGTAATCCATATTTTTTTTGTTATTATCCAGAGCGATTGTACAACTTATACAGCCGGAGTATGTGGCAATTATTTGATATAAAAGTGGCAATAACATTGTATGATGCAAAAATTCTTCCTGATATAATCAACTAAAGATAATTGCTAAAGGAGATTTTTTTGTGATGAAAAAAATAATTGCTGTATTAGTATGTTCTTTGCTTATAATCTCTTTAATCCCAGCGGTTTACGCAGCTGAAATCCCGCAAACACTGGAGGCACCTTTCAGCCTGGCGGTACGTTATGACACTTCCTGGGGTATGATGATCCGCTGGACAGAACCCGAATCGATCTCAAAGCTGTACTCATCCGGGCCGGATAAGGTTCTGGATAATTGTTTTTTTGAAATCGATGTAAAAATCAATGACGGCCCATGGCGCCAGGAGGGAAAGACCTGGGGCCAAAACGCGGGTGACTATGATCAGTTTCCTTTTCTTGTGACGACACCTAGTCAAAGGCGTGATATCAACGGTGTTATGGAGAGCTTTATCGTCGCCAGTCATCATCTCGGAAATGATTTCAGCCTTGAGAAAAATACATACCATTTCCGTGCACGTTATGTGGTTCAATACATGAAAGATAACCAGACCGAAAATATTATCAGTCCCTATACACAGGTTGTTTCAATTGGTAAAGACGCTCCGTCAAAGCTTCCGGAAACTCTTGAAGCTCCGCCAAAACCTACAGCCGAGCTGCTTACAGACGCCAATGGCGCCCCATACTTTATGCTGAGTTGGGACACTCCCGACAGTATCACAAAAGTAAATAAACAGGTTCCTGTTCATGCTTTTGCTGACTGGAAAATCGGTGATGGAAAATGGGCTTCGGAAGTTGGAGAGTTACCTTTTTCAACAGGCTCACAGCTGGATGACCATATTGAAATACGTCCTCAGGACAATGGTAAATTCGGAGAGGTAGATATTAAATCAGAGCTCTATACCTTCAGGGTATATTTTAAATATGAAACCTCCGGAGCAAAAGTGGTGTCACCATATTCTACTCCGGTAAGTATCGGCACGCCGGCCTATTCATATAAGGGAGCCAGCAACTGGGCTATTCCTGAGTTGGATAAGGCTTCAGAATATGGCTTCATTACCGATAGTATCAGGGATAATATGGCAGGGCCGATAACTCGTGAAGAATTCTGCGAGGTTGCAGTAAGGCTTTATGAAAAATCAACAGGAAAGGAAGCCACATACAAAGACACAAGTGCATTTAGCGATACGAAAAATCCGGAGATATTCAAGGCTTATGAATTGGGCATCGTCAAGGGTATCGGAGGGGGCAAATTCGCTCCTGAGAATCTCATCACCCGTGAACAGATTGCGGCGATGATGCATCGTGCAGTAAAAGCAATAAAGCCGGACGCAGATTTTAGTACTGCCGGCGCTAATGTATACCCTGATGAAAAGGACATATCCGGATATGCTCTTGAGTCAGTAAAGTTCATGAATAAAAATGGCCTGATGACAAGTGTCGGCGGCGGTAACTTTGCGCCAAAGGGCACAACCACACGCGAGCAGGCCGTGGTAATCGCGGTAAGGACTGTTGAAAGGTTTGGCGAGGAATAAGCAAATTAAATATCAGTAAAGTGTGATTTGACCCGCTAATCAGGAGGAAAGATCTTATGGTTAGCGGGTCGCACGTCCTCTGGACGATTTCCGGAGTATCAAGGCAGGCTATAAATACAACAGAACATGGCACCGGTCAATAGTAATTTATATACAGTTCGCATGCTTTGGTAACCAATAGTCCCGGTAAGAGTGTCTGCTATCTTGCCGATAAGCCCCAGCATCTTTTGTGACGCAGGTGCATCCGGGGAAAACGAGTTCAGAACAGTACGGTAATCATTGTCTACTTTTTTGACATCCTGTCATTTTTGTAAAAAGAACAGCTATCATTCGTTGTAAAGGACTTCTTGTGAGAATTCATCCTCATAGGGGTTTTGAAAGTGGCAGTCAGAGTTATAAGAGTTATCAGAGTTATAATAAGCGTTGACATTTTTGCGGGTTGGTTGCCGGATTATCTTCAATAGATATCTTCCCGGCAATTATAACGCTGATATTTTTTATTGTTATCTTTATTCTTTATGCCCAATTTCATAAGACACATCTGTTCATAAGGTTTGACCGCATGGGAAACTATTGATACTATAAATTCAAAATAGTTGAGAATGTGAACTAACGATTTTTTATATTAGGTGGTGTTATGTATGACCAAAATTAGTAATATATTAAAAACACAATTCAATATTAAATGTACTGACATGGTTGAAACTATCGGCGGATTGTCTGCTTCGGCATATAAAATAAAAACTGATAGTGATAGCTTTTTCCTAAAAGTTTATGATAAGAAGCTTACTCAAACACCTATATGGATTGAAAATATTGATAAATATATGCCGATTCTGTTATGGCTAAATGAAAATAGTGAACTAAAAGGCAAAATCGTACGTCCGATAGTAACCACCTGTGGTAGTTACCGTTATGAAGATGATGAAAGTGTATATATTTTATTTGACTACATTGAAGGTGAAACTATTGCAAAAAAACCATTAACAAATAGCCAGGTTATCGAAATAGCAGAAATTATGG
The DNA here is from genome assembly GCA_012730015.1 of Clostridiaceae bacterium. GTDB lineage: Bacteria > Bacillota > Clostridia > Acetivibrionales > DTU013 > JAAYBT01. Next base: position 1,376 of record JAAYBT010000152.1, on the reverse strand, counting down.
CACATTTACATAGTTTCGGTCAAGAAATTCCTATAAATATGGACGGGATTAAAGAATCTTTTGATGTGCCTTTCTGTTACTCCTTGGAAAACTATATTGAAGATAGTTACATTACTTCACCTGATGATATAAAGTCAATATTACAACCTTGCCTTGAACAACTAATAATAAAAATTAATGAAGTCAAGTTACTATCACATAAAGTTAAACAAAAAAACTGTAAAATGGTACTTTGCCATACAGATGCACATGGCTGGAATCTTATGCAAAGCGACCACCTTGTTCTTGTAGATTGGGAAGGAATGAAGTTGGCACCTGCCGAGTCCGACTTGTTTATGTTTGCTGTTAAAGACTATTGGGATGCCTTCCTTAAACATTACAATGCCATTCGTCCAGAATTTGAATTGGATAAAGATATGCTATCATTCTATGTTTTTAGAAGAAAACTGGAAGATATATGGGCTTTCCTTGAAAGCATTCTTTATGATGATTTGTCTAATGAAAGACGCAAAAGTGATTTGGTACACCTCTCAAATGAATGCAAAAATTTATGTGCCTTCTGTTTTTGATTCAAAAAGAAATTAATTCAAAATCATGCTAAAAGTTATTATGAGGATGATTAGCCTATGATGAAATTAAAACACCTCCAAAAACACAAAATAATTATGGATTAGTCCATTATGATTTTGAATCTCAAAATATTAACTTCATAGATTTATGCATCTATGCTTCAATTTTTACGGGTTGTTGTGTTTCTGGTTTCCACCATTCATAGCTCCTGAGCGCAGTGTTTGACATCATGCCCACGCCGACAACATAAGTTGTCGGCGGGAAGTATTTATTTTGACTTAATAATAATATCAGGTACATGCAGAGAATCATTGTTTTGATATGTTTCAACAATACTATTGAAATTAGTATCAACATCCAAAGATAAGGAAGCGATATAGTCAAGCAGATTAAAGTCGGATTCAGTTAAGTCGGAATCATCGGCTGTCAATAGATGCCATAGGTCCCACTCTAAATCCTGCCTACATAAGTGAGGGGTTGTTTCTATTTTATTGAGAGAGGCAAAATCACGTAGAAGTTGACCTCTGACAAACCACAGCCCTCCCAAATCATCAATACCGCATTTTTGCGGATCAAATAAATCATTTCGACATAGTTGCCACGCCTTGCCAGCAACAATGAAGTCATGTTCAGAAGAAAGAAAATGAGGGTTTGGAAAACAATGATTTATTATTTTACCGTCATTGAGTTCAACTTTGTTTATGCCCCATTTATACAGTGCACTTAGTTGGAACGGGTCAATCTGAGGGTCATTCATAATCCATTTACATCCGTCCCAATACTCTACGACCCAATGATCTTCCAGT
>JAAYBT010000151.1 GCA_012730015.1 Clostridiaceae bacterium | reverse complement strand
TTAACAATGGAATTATACATCTTTGACAAATTTTTGTCAATAAGCCACCCCGGTCGCGCACCCTGAAATGTATTGTGCTTTTTGCTTTGTAATGCCACTATGAATTAAGAAGCACCCACCATTTGAAAGGCGGGTGCTTTTATGTTTTTACTGTGCTTTTGTTAGTGGTTTTTGTTCTGTGAGTATTGCTTATTCAGGCCTATTGTCCGTTTGATTGTCGTCTGGCTTATTGGTATCGTTATTGAAATTTTCTGTATATTTTGTCGTGTAGGCATTTGCGTTTTGACCGTTTCCAGGCTTTACTTCATTAACCCTTTCCCTGCGCTTTCTGGGTATGCGCTTAATTATTGCAATCGCAATCAGTACAAAAATGCCTATAATAAGTAATACCGGCAGAGCGGCTACAATAATTATCAGGAAATCGCCAAGGAATTCCACGACCTGTAAGAGGCTTTCCTTAAGGCTGTCTAGCAGTCTGTCACCATAGGTCACCTTTGTTGGTTTATAGCCGGGGTACTTCTCATTCATTTGAATTGTAATAGTGGAAAGATCCACAAGGCTGGACATCTTGTTTAGACTACCTGTAAGGCTCTCTATTTGATACCTGATATCCGTCAGTCTGCTCTCCGTCCTAAAGATATCGTCCAGATCATTCAGCTTTGCGAGATAAGACTCAAGCTTTTCCTGCTCCATTTTCAACAGTCGCAGTCTGGCCTCCACGTCAACATATTGATCGGTAACATCCTGGCCATTTGTAGTGTAGTTATACACGTCGCCTACGCCCTTAAGCTTTCCAAGAACACTGTCGAATTTTGCCTTGTCAACTCTCAGTACCAGTGTGCCGTTTTTAACCAGCTTTTCCTGCTCCTCCACATAAACCTTATCCGTATTGATATTGGTTTCTTGAATGAAGCCAATGCCAAGGATCATGGACTCGATTTGGTTAAAGGCTGCATCAAAGTCCTCAACCTCAATCGTCAAGTTTGCACTGCGAATGATTTTCCTTTCTGATAGTATGACATTGGAAACATCTACATTTGATCCTCCGATGCCGGTTAGTGAATCCGCATCAATCGCTTCTTCACTTTTCGGTTCCTCCGCATAACCTGATTCTCCATTATCAAAAGTTAACGAGTATTCATCACTAAAGTTAACACTGGCAGAATCGCTTTTAGCGCTTTGTGCTGTAGGCGCCCGATCCGTTGCGGTGCTGGACTTGTAGCCGGCGGCACTACAAGCGGCAAAGGTAGTTAGAATAAGTATTGCCGCCAAAATAATACCATAAATCTTCTTATTCATATTCGTTCCCTCCTATACCCATATCTATATTTTATCGGGTTTTACATATATGGACGGATTAGTAAGGAGAAAGTTCCAAATTCATTCAAAAATTGAATTTGACAATGAAAAAAGGAGCCGCCCTTTCGGGTAGCCCCTTCTAGTTACTATTATCATAGAGACATAAGTCTTACTCGTCTTCTGCCTCGTCAGTCATATCCTTCCTTGCTTCCTCTATAACCTTCTGAGCTACGTTGGCCGGGGCCTCTTCGTACCTCTCAAAATATTGCTTGAAGTAGCCTCTGCCCTGCGTCATTGACCTGAGGTCGTTTGCATACTTAAACATTTCTGCTGTAGGAACATCAGCAACGACTTGTTGTAAGCCACCCTTATAAGGGTTCATACCAAGAATTCTTCCTCTTCTCTTGTTCAAATCGCCTATAATATCTCCCATGTAACTGTCTGGAATGTACACCTCTACATGGCTGATGGGTTCAAGCAATGTCGGGTTTGCCTGTGGGAGTCCCTTTTTGTAGGCAAGACGCGCAGCGATTTTGAAGGCCATTTCCGAAGAGTCTACATCGTGGTAGGATCCATCCAACAGCGTTGCCTTCAGGTTAACGACGGGATAACCGGCAAGAATACCATGAGAAATGGCTTCCCGCAATCCTTTTTCAACAGCCGGGTGGTATTGCTTCGGCACTGAGCCACCGAATATTTTCTCTTCAAATACGAGGTCTTCGGTTTCGCCATGCTCAAATTCAATCCAAACATGACCATACTGGCCGTGTCCGCCTGATTGCTTCTTGTGCTTTCCTTCCACCTTAACCTTACTCTTTATAGTTTCTCTATATGGAACCCTTGGGTCTACAAGGTTGACCGAAACACCAAACTTTGCTTTCAGCTTACTGACAATGACATCAAGATGCTGCTCTCCAACTCCAGAAATAACTGTTTGCTTCGTTTCTGCATTGAGAGTGACTCTAAATGTAGGATCCTCATCCTGCAGCTTTGTAAGCCCAGAGTTGATTTTTTCCTCGTCACCCTTAGCCTTAGGCTCGATAGCCAGCTCAAGTGAGGGTTCGGGGAATTCTATCTTCTCAAGCTCAACCTGATTGGCTTGGTCGCATAAGGTGTCGTTGGTATTTGTGAACTGGAGCTTTGCAACCGCTCCAATATCTCCTGCAATCATTTTATCGACCGGAAGCTGCTTCTTACCACGGAGCATAAATACCTGTGCAATCTTTTCTGTTTTCTCTGAAGTAGTATTATAAACCACAGAGTCAGAATTCATTGTGCCTGAATAGACTCTGAAAATAGATATCTTACCAACGAAGGGGTCTGCAATGGTCTTAAACACAAGTGCAGACAAGCTCTCGTCAGGAGAATTCTTCAGATCAACAATTGTGTCGGTTCCGTGCTTTTTAGCCTTGACAGTAGGTTTGCATGCGGGGGATGGCATATAAGCTATAATAGCATCCATTAATACATTAATGCCTTGGTTTAATAGACCTGAGCCACAGAAGACCGGGACAATTGAGCCGTCTCCGATACCTGCTGAAAGACCGTTCTTAATATCATCGGCACTGAATTCCTCGCCGCCGAAGAACTTTTCCATAAGCTCTTCACTTGTTTCTGCGATAGCTTCATTCAGAGCGTCCTTTATTTCTGATACTTTATCATTTAAATCGGCAGGGATTTGTGCATCAACCAATTTATCCTTGTCGAATTTTTTCGCAGTCATGCCCAAAACATCAACAAAGCCGGCAAACTTTTCTCCTTCCATTATCGGAAGCTGGAAGGGTATAACGCTTTTGCCGAAAGTGTTGATAAGCTGGTTTAAAGATTCATTGAAATTCGCATTTTCTTCATCCATTTTACCGATAAAGAAGAACATTGGGATTCCCATTTCCTTTGCATAATCCCATGACTTTTCTGTACCTACCTCGACGCCTGACTTGGCCGAAAGCAGAATAACCGCACCGTCTGATACCCTTATACCCTGCTTGACTTCGCCAACAAAGTCGAAATAGCCGGGGGTATCAATCACATTGATTTTGTAATCCTTCCATTCGCATGGAGCAATCGCTGTATTGATCGTAATCTTTCTTTTTATTTCTTCTGGGTCGTAATCTGTCGTAGTATTACCATCATTGACTTTGCCCAATCTGTCGAGTACCTTGGTGTTGAAAAGCATTGCTTCTGTTAGTGTTGTTTTTCCAGCTCCGCCATGTGACATTAAGCACACGTTTCGGAGCTTATCCACGGTATAGTCTTTCATATGAATTCCCCCTTGTATTATTACAGACTTATAATATTATTCCTATATATAGGAAGGTCATTCATGAGGCTATTATGCACATTATGACATAATGTATATTATAACACACATTAAAACCAGTTCAAGGATTTTATTTTTCAATATAATAGGATAAAAAACACAAGCGTGATGAATAATAAAAAGTACTTGAATAAATATAAGGGGTGATTTATAATATAAATGAAAGTCAAAGAAAGTCAAAATCAATAAACCACTATAGGAATAAGGATAAGGGGTTATGTATCTGCTTCTTATAGTAATGAACAAGGAAGGGAGTGAGCGCAGATGGCCAGGATGAGTGATATAATTGAAGCTTTTTTAAAGCAGATGATAAATGATACAAATGGAGCTATTGAAATTCAGCGAAATGAACTGGCAAATCATTTCAATTGCGTACCCTCTCAGATAAACTACGTAATAGATACCAGATTCACTACCGAAAGGGGCTACTACGTTGAGAGCAGGCGCGGCGGCGGAGGGAACATTACGATAAAAAGAGTGGATATCACAAGACCCGGGAATTACTTGATGCATATTATAACATCTATGGGCGACAGTATTTCCCAGCAGTCTGCAGAGGTATTCATAAATAATTTTGTCGATTACGATGTGGTCAGCGAGAGGGAAGGATTTATTCTGAAAGCCGCAACCAGCGATAAGGTAATAGGCGGAATTCAGATGCCTGAACGGGACATGATCAGGGCTGTTATGTTGAAAAACATGCTGACCAGCTTGATGGTGTAAGCGTTTTTTCACACGCTTATAGGGTAACAATAATTTTAATTAGTGCAGGCATGCAAGGAGTGATGGATGTGTTGTGCCAACAATGTCAAAAAAGAGAAGCCAGCGTACATTTTACGCAAATAATTAATGGAAATAAGGCTGTAATGTACCTATGCAGTCAATGCGCAGAGAAAAAGGGGCACTTTGTCATCAGCCCACAGCTTAACCTGGGGGATTTTCTATGGGGTTTTCCCGGATTGGCTCAATCTGAAGGCTTTACAACGGTTAAGAAGCCTGATGAAGTATGCTGCGATTTTTGCGGCCTTAGTATTGATGAGTTTAGAAAAACAGGCAAATTGGGATGCGGCAACTGTTATAAGGCTTTTGATGAAAGCTTGAACCCAATATTACGAAGGCTTCATGGTGGCGTACAGCATACGGGTAAGGTGCCGAAGAAGGCTGCCGAGTGTATCAGGGAAATGAACGAATTGGAAGGTCTAAGAAAGCAATTGTCTGAGGCAATTAATAATGAGGAATATGAGCAGGCTGCTGAGCTCAGGGATCGTATCAGGGTTTTGGAAAGCAGCGATAAGCAGTGTGGAGGTGCGATATGAAGGAAGATGCCGCTCAACCGTTACCTGGGATTGATACCGCCATAAGCAGTAGAATCAGGCTTGCCCGGAATATTGCGGGCTATCCTTTTACGACGAAGATGACAGATGATCAGGGTGCGCAGATACTGGAGAAGGTCAAGGATGCCGTGTTCAGCGGCACAGATGCCCAGAAGAGGGGGATGGAATATATTGAATTGCATTCCTTGAAGCCCCTTGACAGGCAATTTCTTGTGGAGAGGCATCTGGTCAGCCCTGAATTTGTGGAAAGAGATGAAAATAGGGCTGTTATTCTCAGAAAGGATGAGAAAATCAGCATAATGATAAACGAGGAGGATCACCTTAGGATACAGTGCATATTTCCCGGTATGCAGATGAAAGAGGCCTGGGAGCTTTGCAACAAGCTGGACACGAGACTGGAGGAGAAGCTGGACTTTGCTTTTGAGAAAAACACAGGGTATCTCACCTGTTGTCCCACTAATACGGGAACCGGAATGAGAGCGTCTGTGATGCTGCATCTTCCGGCGCTTGCCATGACGGGCTATATAAAAGGAATATTGGAGAATTGCGGGAAAATTGGTGTGGCTGTTAGAGGTGCATACGGCGAGAACAGCGAGTCTACGGGGAATCTTTTCCAGATATCAAATCAGGTAACACTGGGTCAGAACGAGGATGAGATTATCTGCGGGATAAGCAACATTACATCTCAGATATCGGAGCAGGAAAGGATTTTGAGGCTGGAGCTGTATAAGCAAAGTCCACTTAGGTTTGAGGATAGAATATTCAGATCTCTGGGATTGCTAAAGAATGCAAGAATTATTTCTGCAGAGGAAAGCTTGAAATTGCTTTCAGATGTAAGGCTTGGCGTCATAATGGACTTGATTAAGGGAATAGAAGTGGGGAAAATAAATGAAATGATGCTAATGGTACATCCGGCATATTTGCAGAAGCTTTCCGGAGGAGAGCTCAAGCCGGATGAAAGGGAACAAAGGCGTGCGGAGCTTATGCGGACACATTTACAAGATAGCATACAGTAAGGAGTGATGAGGAATGTACGGAAGATTTACCGAAAAGGCTGAGAAAGCGATAAATTTATCACAGGAAAATGCAGTGCAGCTCGGACACAACTACGTGGGTACGGAGCATTTACTGCTGGGGCTTTTGAAGGAGGGTACCGGTGTTGCGGCGCGAGTCTTGCAGGGGCAGGGTGTTACAGAGGAGAAGGTAATAAATGAAATAGAAGAGTTAATAGGCAGGGGGAGCAGTGAAGGCAAGAATTCCCTTGATTTTACACCCAGGACGAAGAGGGTGCTTGAGCTGGCCCTTGTTGAGGCAAGAAGGCTTGGACATAACTATATAGGAACAGAGCATCTGCTCCTTGGCATTATGAGAGAGGGAGAGAGTGTTGCGGTAAGGATATTAATTGATTTGGGCGTAGAAACGCAAAAATTGTTTAATGATATTGTAAGGATGCTGCATGAGGATACACCCACCGCAAGCGGAGCGCCTAAAAGCGTCTCAAGTCAGACGAATACTCCCACCTTGAATCAATTTGGGCGGGACCTGACTGAGATGGCTAGGGAGGCGAAGTTTGACCCAATTGTGGGGCGCGATAAAGAGATTGAGAGGGTCATCCAGATACTCAGCAGGAGGACAAAAAACAATCCATGCCTTATTGGTGAGCCGGGAGTTGGGAAAACAGCAATTGCCGAGGGCTTTGCACAGAAAATTGTTGAAGGCAATATTCCGGAGATTTTGAAGGACAAGAGGGTCTTTTCCCTGGATCTTTCTTCAATGGTGGCAGGAGCAAAGTATAGAGGGGAGTTTGAGGAAAGACTAAAGAAGGCAATGGATGAAGTCAGAAAGGCCGGCAACGTGATTTTGTTCATAGATGAAATGCACACAATTATTGGTGCGGGAGCGGCTGAGGGCGCCATTGATGCATCCAATATTCTTAAGCCCGCACTTGCCAGGGGAGAGATACAGGTAATCGGTGCGACTACAATCAATGAGTATCGCAAGTACGTTGAAAAAGATGCTGCACTCGAACGCAGATTCCAGCCGATTACTGTTGGGGAGCCGACCCAGGAGGAGACTATTGAGATTTTGAAGGGCATCCGCGACAAGTACGAAGCCCATCACACTGTAAAGATAACGGATGAGGCATTGGAGGCGGCGACAAGGTTTTCTGCCAGATACATTACAGATAGGTATCTTCCTGATAAGGCAATTGATCTGATGGATGAGGCTGCTTCAAGGGTAAGGCTCAAGGCTTTTACAGCACCTCCGGACATAAAACAGCTTGAAGAACAGCTGGAAAGGCTTTCGAAGGAAAAGGAAGATGCCATAAGGAGACAGGAGTTTGAAAAGGCCGCGGGCATAAGGGATCAGGAGCAGAAGCTAAAGGCAGAGCATGAGAAAATGAAGGATGAATGGTATCAGAGGAGTCATGCTCAAACAGATACTGTAACCGAGGATGAGATCGCAGATATCGTAGCAAGCTGGACCGGCATACCCGTGAAACGACTGGCTGAAGAGGAATCGGAGAGACTGATGAGGATGGAGGAGGTGCTCCATGAGAGGGTCATTGGTCAGGATGAAGCCGTAAAGGCTGTTTCAAAGGCAATCAGGAGAGGACGGGTAGGCCTTAAGGATCCTAAGAGACCGACTGGTTCTTTCATATTCCTCGGGCCGACAGGTGTGGGCAAGACAGAGCTTAGTAAGGCATTGGCAGAGGCTTTGTTCGGAAATGAGAATGCAATGATACGTATTGATATGTCCGAATATATGGAGAAGTTTGCAGTGTCCAGGCTGGTGGGATCGCCTCCGGGCTACGTGGGTTATGAAGAGGGCGGACAGCTTACGGAGAAGGTAAGAAGAAAACCCTATTCGGTACTGCTGTTTGATGAAATAGAGAAGGCTCATCCCGACGTTTTTAATATCCTGCTTCAGATATTGGAGGATGGTCGGTTGACGGATTCTCAGGGCAGAGTCGTTGATTTTAGAAACACTGTAATTATCATGACTTCGAATGTGGGCGGTAGAATGATTACTGAGCCGAAGCGGTTGGGATTTCTGACTGAGGATGATTCTGCAAAGAACTATGAGGATATGAAGAGCAATGTTATGGGCGAGCTGAAGAAGACCTTCCGTCCTGAATTCCTGAATAGAGTAGATGACATAATTGTATTTCATCCTCTTGATGAAGATAATATAAGAAATATTGTAGGCATCATGCTTGATGTGCTTGTGAAGAGGCTTGATCAGAGCGCAATTACTCTTGAGGTAAGTGACGAGGCCAAGAATTATCTTGCCAAAAAAGGCTATGATCCTGTCTTTGGAGCCAGGCCGCTGAGAAGATCTATACAGAGTATGATAGAGGATAGGATGGCCGAGGAAATATTGGATGGCAGCGTGAAGCCGGGTGACACCGTGAAAGTAGGGCTAGCGGAAGACAAGCTGGTGTTCACCGTTAAAGAGGAGGGGGACGGTTCTCTCCAAAAAGGAGGGGACGGTTCTGTTCAGTAGTAAAGGGCAAAGGAAGCCGAGTACCAAGGGGACGGTTCTCTCATGTAAGGTGGACCAAGTAAGGGGGACGGTTCTCTTAAAGGGGTAGTGCCCTTAAGATGATGAGCAAGAGCCTGTGAGTAAATAAATAAGTGTATAAAGGACGTTCGTCATAAGGATTTACGGAAACAAGTAAATTTTTGACCGACACTCTTCAAGCGGAGCCAAAACAGTAAGACCACACCAAAGGATAAAACCTTTAGTGTGGTCTTACTGTTCTTCGGGAACAGCCGCCCTTATATTTATTCTTTGACTAC
>JAAYBT010000150.1 GCA_012730015.1 Clostridiaceae bacterium | reverse complement strand
TCCGCCTTGCCGGACAGAAAATCTCCACGCAATCAATTGTCTCATCTGCCACAGGGCAATCCCTGAGCTGGAAACGGCCCGGGAAAGTAGGTCTCCGCCAGATTTATATCAAAGCCCTGTGTTTAAATAGCACAGGGCTTTGTGTATTGTAATACATAGTGCCGATGACCATCAAGCAAGGAGAACCGTCCCCTAACTAGAGAACCGTCCCCCAAGTGGTCCCCAAATGAAGAGCCATCCCCTGGCTAAGAGAACCGTCCCCGAAATGGAGAACCGTCCCCCAAATGAAGAGCCATCCCCTAGCTAAGAGAACCGTCCCCCGGTCTCACGTCACCCCGTCTCACTCTGCCTCTCCCCTGTGTCACTCTTTACAAACAGGTGCGTAGGGATTAAAATGAACTAATTACACGGCTATATGATATAATAACCCCACAAATGGGTTATTATATGCCTCCGGCGGAATTTATGCGCCGCCGAGATTTTACCCTTGCATTATTGTGGTAAAACGGCGATGCGCAATTATATCACGAATTCTTCGAATTCATGATATAATAACCTCACTTCACTTATGATGTTATTGAATATCCCCGGTATATTTTATACGCATGTGCAATATAAGTGGGTTAAGCATCGGAGAATCAAACTGGGGCAGGAAGGAGGATGGCCTGCATTTTATTATCAGGTCACAGAAAAATGGGAAAAAAGATAAAAGTGGGTATAGTAGGGTATGGGAATCTTGGAAAGGGCGTTGAATTGGCTATGAAGCTCAATCCGGATTTTCAGCTGGAGGCCATATTTTCTCGGAGAGATTCATTAAAGACTAAAACAGGAGTTAAAACAGAGAATATTTCCGACATCGAAAAATATAGAGGAATTATTGATGTTATGATCCTTTGTGGCGGTTCCGCAACTGATTTACATGATCAGGCTCCTCAAATTGCTTCATTATATAATACTGTAGATAGCTATGATACTCATGCTAGAGTTCCCGAATACTATGAAAAACTCAATGAGGCTGCTGAAAGGGCTGGTACAGTAAGCATAATGTCGGCAGGCTGGGATCCCGGATTATTCTCGATGTATCGACTTCTCGGTGAGGCTGTATTACCGACAGGAAAAGGCTACACTTTTTGGGGCAAGGGAGTAAGCCAGGGGCATTCTAGTGCTATCAGAAAGATTCCCGGTGTAAAAAATGCAGTTCAATATACGATACCAATAGACAAAGCCTTGAATATGGTTCGCACCGGGCAGAATCCCAACTTATCGGTAGGGGATAAGCATGAAAGAGTTTGCTATGTGGTAGTGGAAACTGGTGCCGATCAAACAGAGATTTCTGAAACAATAAAGAATATGCCGGATTATTTTCAAGACTACAATACAACTGTGCATTTTGTATCGGAGGAAGAGCTTGAGCTTCATCATAGCGGTATGCCACATGGGGGTCTGGTTATTCACACAGGAAATACAGGAGAGGACACGAAGCAAAGAATCGAGTTTAGTCTAACGCTAGAAAGCAATCCTGAATTTACAGCTAGTGTTCTGGTCGCCTATGCAAGAGCGGCATACAGGCTGGCTAGGGAAGGCCAGACAGGTGCTAGAACCGTATTGGATATTCCATTGAGCTATTTGTCACCCAAGACTGATGCTCAGCTAAGAAAAGATTTGATATAAACTTGTCTATCATGCGGTAAAAAAGCATGCTATAATTGGTAAATAGGCAATGTTTAGACACATGAATGGAGGATACACGAATGGAAATACCTATTATTGCTCTCGGTGTTGGTTTGATTATAACGGTGACAGCCATTTTGTCAGATGCTATCACCAAATACAAATTAAAAGTTGAACAGATAAGAGCTGATGCCATGGTCAGAGCAGAGGAAGTCAGGTCAAGGAACCAGCTTGAGCTGGAAAGATTAATGCAAAAGGATCAGGCAAGCAATACTGATGGCTACACAGAAGGCGTTGACCCGATTCATGGCTACGAAGACATAGCAAGAAATAAGGGCAGGGTCCGTGAGTAATCATTGCTTCTTCTAATAGGTTTCCCAATCAGGTCGGAGACTTAAATATTACTCGAACATTAATATCCTGGTTGTAGTTGCCGAAGCCCTTACCAAACAAGGTCAATCCGCCAATGCTTGCGGCAGTGTCCGGCACGCTCAGCTGGAAAATAATATCGCTTTTGTGATCCAAATTTAGTGTGCTAATACTCACATCCGATATTTTCCTACCATCTATATAGGTTCCTTCCATATCAATTGTAAGCAGCTTCAGTAAGCCATACTGATTACATGTGGGAAACCACCAAGCCGGTGTGTACAGACCTTTTGACGTTCCATAATCACCGGGGCTGGTCCAGACACCAAGTAGGGTACCATTTAGATGAAAGTGTATATCGCTTGGCCAATCCTCACAAATTCCTGGTGCTTCGGAAGATATTTCAAATGAAAATTGCAGTTTTTCTATTCTGTTATTCTCCTTGAGGTAATTTGGCACTCGATATCGAATCATTCCCTTGGAAAACCAAAGGATAGCGGCATCAATCCGTTGCGGGGCATCAAAGTACCTTGGGTCATCGAACTCTCCTATGATTTGGCTTGTTGTGGCTATGCCACAGGTAGGGTAAACTTGATATTCGGTATAGCTGCCGATTGGAATTTCTATTTGGTACATATTATCCGGCTCTACCTCGGAAAGGATGTCAATCAGGAACTTATGCTCCTTGAGAAAGCATATTTTCTGCGACCCGCGTTTTCCGGAGGTATATGATATATCGATCAGATCAGCATCTAAGAGGACCTTTAAATGCTGACTGATAGCACCATTTGTCACATTAAGCTGTTCTGCCAGCTCATTGAGATTCAGCTGCTTGTTCCTCGAAAGGAGCTTGAGCATATTCAGTCTAAGCGGCGAACTCAGTGCCTTACATAGAAATACTATCTCATCACTATTGAATAATTCTCTCATAATTTCTCCATCTAAACTTTAGTATATTATAAAATATTTTAGCATTCTATTTATATAATGTAAATAATATTGCAAACTCAATATTTTCAGGGCAGAAAAAAAATAAAAAATGCTTGCAATGTTGTACGTTCTGTAGTAAAATAACTCTTGCTGTGACATGACATACGATGAAATGGGAGATTGCTACTCTTTGAAGTAGGTAACTTTCATGGAG
>JAAYBT010000149.1 GCA_012730015.1 Clostridiaceae bacterium | reverse complement strand
TTACCATACTTATTAACAAGGTAGTTTCTGATTTTCTGTGTGTACATATTGGCAGCATGCTTCGAGACCCCATACGCTAGGTAGGTATACCCAGCATTTCCAAGATGCCCGGCCTCTGATGTAATGTTAATAATGCATGGATCCTGGGATTTGTAAATAAAGGGTATGAATGCTTTGAGCACGATGGCCGGGCCTACAGTGTTTACATCTATTGTCTTTCGGAGCATCTTAACATCCAGATCTCTTATCTGGTCGCGGGTATCAAACTTAGATTCAAACAGTACGCCTGCGTTATTTACAATAAAATCCAGTTGGTCATAAAGTGCAGAGAACTTCCTTGCTGCCTCATCCACTTCATCTTCCTTGGTTACATCCATTTGAATGATCATAAGCTTTTGCTTATATTGGTCTTTAAGCTCCAGCAAATCAGAATCATCCTCCGGACTTCCCAGCCAGCAGGCAATCATGTCATAACCGCGTTCCAGCCCCATTTTTACTAGCTCGTAGCCCAATCCTCTATTGGCGCCTGTAACTAAACCGATCATCCTACATCTCCCCTTCTTGGTTGCTTTTATTACTTGTCAAATTCCAATAGCTCCAGTGTTAGTTTAAGCTTATCCTTCGCGTCAATATAGGAATAGCGTCCGCCAACCCATTCGCCCTTTTGAATTTCCTTGAAGCCCTTTCCTTCAAGAGCGCTGACAATCTTTTTCATTCCGTTTATGTTAAAGGCGATATGATGGATGCCTTCTCCATACTTGTCAAGGTCATGTCTCCAGGTGCTGGGCTCATGGTCAGGCTCCAGCAGCTCAATTTCAATATTTGGGCCTACCTTGAAAAATGCCTGCTTTGTACGAGCATTAGTAGCTTTCCCCATATAAAGAGTCTGAGCAATTTCAGGAACCTCAGTAATACCTATTTGCGGCTTCTCTACACCAAATAAATCGGCATATTCCTGAGCTGTTTCATCGATATTGTTTACCAGTATTCCGATTTGTGTTACCACATTTGTTTCCATAACATTCTTTTTCATTTAGTATACCTCACTTTTCATTTTTTATTTTTATTCGCTTTCGCCGAACTTTAAGAACTTTAGTAAAAATATTATCAAAGCCAATGCAATAATCAGCATGATCCAAGCCATTGCAGATGCATAACCCATCTTAAAGAATTGGAATGCATTCTGGTAAAGATATAGTGAATAGAACAGGGTTGAACTATCAGGCCCGCCTTCTGTCATAATAAGCGGTTCAGCAAACCATTGAAGTATATTGATAATGAGGGTGACAGAATTATATAAAATGACAGGCCTTAGCAATGGTATCGTTATGGTCCTTACCTTTTGGAAGAAATTCGCACCATCAATGGACGCCGATTCATACATGCTCTGTGGAATATCTTGCAAGCCAGCCATATTTACTATTATGATGTTTCCGCATGCCCAAATCATCATTAGTATCATAGCCGGCTTCGACCATGTGGGGCTCGCAATCCACCCGGGGCCTGTGATTCCAAGATAGCCGAGTAATGTATTAACCACACCTGTAGTCGGCTGCAGCATCCAAATCCACAGAACACATGCAATAACTGTCGGAACAAGCGTTGGCATAAAGAAAAAGACACGGAATAATGATATCCCCCGTAATTTTCTGTTATCCATTATAATAGAAACTATCAGTGAAACAATTATAGTTATTGTTCCTCCGATTACTATCATATATAGAGTATTGGTCAAGCTTTTCAGATATACCTTGTCCTTTAGCAGATTGATGTAGTTTTCAAATCCAATAAATGACGGCGGATTTAGCACATTATAGTTAGTCATTGAGTAGTAAAGTGATGACAAAATAGGGTACAAGGTAAATACTAAAAACCCCACCACCCACGGAGCAATGAATACCATAGCTGTCAGTGCTTCCTTTTTCTCCGCACGCATCGGTTTCCTTATACTATTTTTTCTAGTCATATTCATTGTATCTTCTCCTTATTCCTTAATTCCTGACATGGCTACGCCCTGGATGAAGTATTTCTGCATTAAAAAGAATACTATCAATACCGGCATTACCATAACAACTCCTAATGCTAGCAAAATATGCCATCTCGGATCCAGATTTGAACGAAGAAGCTGCGCCGCCAGCGATAATGTATACAAATCATCGTCTGCCAGGAATACCAGCGGGCCTATAAAATCATTCCATGTACGCATGAAGGCAAATATAGCTACTGTAGTAATGCAGGGTTTGGCAAGAGGCATAATAATAGTCGAATATATTCTGAATTCATTAGCGCCATCCACTCTGGCTGCATAGGTAAGTTCCTTGGGCAAACCAACAAAGAACTGCCTAAAGAGAAATATAAAGAATGGATTGCCAAAGAAGCAGGTCACCGTCAGGGGTAAAAAGGTCCCTATCCATCCCCAGTTTGTGTACATTATGAACAGCGGAATCATCGTTACCTGGAAAGGCAATACCATTGTTGCCAGTACGATCATAAAAATCTTGTTCCTCAATGGCCAGTGAAGCCGTGCAAATCCATATGCTACAAAAGAGCTGGACACGGTAGAGCCCACAATATTAAAAAAGACAATGATCAGTGTGTTTTTCAAGTATTTTAAAAAAGGTATTGCTGTAAACATTTGCTTATAGTTGTCAAATTGGATGCGATCGGGCAGCCACCTAAAGGGTGCTCTGAACAGTTCACTTCCCTCTTTAAAGGAGCCAAAAAGGAGCCATAAAAACGGTATGACAAACAAAATTGATACCGCAATCAGTATCAAGTATAGAATTGCAGTCTCAATATTGCCTGCCAATTTAGATCTTTTCATTTTTCTGTGTAACTTTGCCACACCACGCATATAAATTCCCCCCACTGTCCCATATTGGGAGACAGCGGCAATAACAGCCATCTCCCAATATCAATCTTCTATAATCTGAATTGGACAAACTGTATAGTATCAGTTACTTATCCAGCTCTGCCTGCATCTTATCCTGCAATGCCTGCAATAACGGGAGCGGATCAGCATTGTTATAAATAACATTGTCACGCAAAGCGTTTATATCAACAGACAACTGAGCGCTGACCTTACAAAGAGCCGGCATTCCTGAATCAGGAGAATTAACAAGCTTTCTCTCCATTAAATAGATTTCGTCTCCAGCCTTTGTCCAGCTAATTTCGTCAAATGCAGCATCTATTGTCGGTACAGAACGCCATTCGTCAAAATTGGTAGCATTAACCGCAGGCTGCATAGCGTACTTAAGGAAGTAAGCCGCAAGCTCGGGGTTTTTCGCTCCCTTGGGAATACCAAATACATTGGCATTAACCGTTGTACTATTAGCACGGCCACCCGCCGGTACCGGCACAGGAGCTACCTTATAATTTACATCCGGTGCATAGATTCTAAGTGCATTTGTGAACCAGTTTCCGGTCAATGTCATTGCTACTTTACCTGTCATGAACGGATGATCTGGCGAGAACATTCCGCCTGCTCCGGATACGAATGCCTGTATTTTTTCAGGATTATACTTCTGTGCATATGTTCTCATCCACTCATAGGTATCAACGACATTCTGCTCAGTAATGGTCAGTTTCTTAGTTTCCTGGTCATATACATTGTTACCAAAGAAGAAGGGCCACACAAATGCATCATTTCCACTGTCAAGCCATGGAATATAGCCAAAGGTCGTATAGTTGCCGCTGGCATCTTTAACCGAGAGCTTATCAGCATATTCATCCAACTGTGCTAATGTAGTCGGTGGATTATTTGGATCAAGACCTGCTTCCTTAAACATATCCACATTGTAGTATAGCATAAGGGCATTTCCGTCCTGAGGAATCAGATAAGGAACGCCATCATAGTACATAACATCCTGATATCCCTTAATGAAATCATCAAGACTAAGGCCTGTAAATTCCAGATAAGGCTCCCAGGATTCAAATGATCCATTAGCGGCATAAGAGTAAGCAGAAGAATAGTCGTCAGCAATAATTAAATCCGGCGCATTGCCTCCGGCGATAGCAGCCAGCAGCTTACCGTTGTTAATCCCTGCCGAATCCGTAACAAACTGTACTTCACATTTTACATTGGGATTCTCCGCATTAAATGAATCCACACGTCCCTGATCCCAAATCATGGAATCACCACTGAAGCAAGACCAATAGGTAAATGTTCCTGATAGTTCCCCTGAAGCGTCTGCAGTCTTCTCGGCTGTCTTATCCGGTGCTGCGGTGCCGTCAGCTGGTTTATTTGTATTGCTTTGACCACAGCCGGCAATCAACGAACTAATCATAAGCACGCAAATCAATAATGCAAAAATTCTCTTTTTCATTTAATTCCTTCCTTTCAGACTATAATTTTTGGCCCACCTGCCTCCGGAGCAGTTAAGTTGTTTGCTTGTATCTGTAAATTAATTTACAGATTAATTATACAACCCCCAAAATTTTTAGTCTCCTCATATATTGCGAATGTTAAAGCATTTCTTGCGATATTGCATATGAAATATGGTATTATATAAGTAGAAATACACAGAATATACAAAAGAAATGCAGACTGAACGATATTTCCCCGTTATTTTACTGGTTTTGGGATATTTAGCCATTGTAGAAGGGTATATGCACATGAAGATACAAACAAACTTACAAGAACAGCTTAACTTTAATTCCGGCTCCTATATAAATGTCTCTCTGCTAAGGAATAATGAATTTATATGCAATCATTGGCATAACGAGGCGGAGATTATTTTACCTCTTGAAGGGTCTGTGAGAATTAACTTAAATATGAACCCTTATT
The DNA here is from genome assembly GCA_012730015.1 of Clostridiaceae bacterium. Taxonomy (GTDB): domain Bacteria; phylum Bacillota; class Clostridia; order Acetivibrionales; family DTU013; genus JAAYBT01. Next base: position 6,550 of record JAAYBT010000149.1, on the reverse strand, counting down.
TTCTAAACCAGCATGATATTTTGTTTTCATACCCTGGAGAGCTTCATACACTTGAGAAAAGCAGCAACAATCTAGTTATGGTTTTGCAGTTTCCATTTTCTCTGATAAACAATCTGGATGACATGAGACCATCGGTGCCTATCCTTCGTTCGGTCAAACTAATAACAAAGGATAAGGATCCGGATATCCATAAGTATATACTTGCCTGCTTACAGGACATAAGGGATAAGCACGTCAATGAAGAAGATTTTGCGAGCTCTGCCATGTATGCCAATTTGATACGCATATTTGTTCTTATAGCAAAAAAGTACACGAAGTTTTCGCGTCTATTCCCTAAAACTACGGTAGATAAGGGTAGGGAGTATATTGTTAAGTTTACAAATGTACTGGACTATATTAATGAAAACTTTGCCGATGATATTTCTCTTGAATCCATAGCCGACAGCGCAGGCTACAGCAAATTCCATTTTTCAAGGCTTTTCAAGCAGTTTACGAACATGTCCTTTAATGACTATGTAAACAGCGTGCGTATATCAAAAGCCGAGAATATGCTCATAAGCGGCAGTCTTTCTATCACACAGGTGGCTTCAATGTCCGGCTTTAATAGCTTATCCTCATTTAATAGAAATTTCAAGCTGGTGAAAAAATGCACGCCCAGTGAGTTCATGAGCATGTATGATCAATTCTGAAAAAGGGATGCGCCCTGCATCACTGCAGAACGCACCCCTCTGTTCACCGGGTCGCTTATTAGCTCTCCAGTATATAACTGTTCAGGATGTTCTCAAGCATTTCCTGTCTGCCCGAAGTATTGACGATCTCACTGTTCTCAAGAGCATACTTCTCCAGCTCTTTTAAGCCAACCTTTCCGTCAACAATATCCTTTCCGATGCCGCTGTTGTAGCTGCTATATCTTTCTTCTACAAATTTATCAATCCGGCCGTCCTCTATCATCTTTGCAGCGGCCTTCAATCCCTTTGCGAAGGTATCCATTCCTACAACGTGACCATAGAACAGGTCTGCTGCCTCAAAGGATCCTCTTCTGACCTTGGAGTCAAAGTTAAATCCACCTGTAGTAAGTCCGCCCATCTTAAGAACCTCATACATAGCCAGTGTAGTGTCATAGAGGTTGGTCGGGAATTGATCCGTATCCCAGCCAAGTATAGGATCACCCTGGTTTGCATCAATGCTTCCAAGCATACCATTAATGCGAGCTACTCTCAGGTCATGTTGGAAGGTATGTGCTGCAAGAGTCGCATGATTAGCTTCAATATTCAGCTTATAGTATGGGTCAAGACCATAGGTCTTCAAAAAGCCGATGACTGTAGCTGCATCAAAGTCATACTGATGCTTAGTGGGTTCCTTTGGCTTTGGCTCAATCAGGAACTGTCCCTTGAAGCCGATTTCCTTAGCATAATCAACAGCCATGCTCAGGAACCGCGCAAAGTTGTCAAGCTCAAGCTTCATGTTGGTGTTCAACAGTGTCTCATATCCCTCTCTGCCGCCCCAGAACACATAGTTCTCTCCGCCAAGCCTATGGGTGATTTCCATAGCCTTCTTAACCTGAGCAGCTGCAAAGGCGAACACATCTGCATTAGGAGATGTGGAAGCGCCATGAACAAATCTGGGATGGCCAAAGGCATTAGTAGTTCCCCACAACAGCTTCACGGTGCTGCTCTTCATCCTTTGCTCGATTAGGTTAACGATTTCGTCCAGCCTCTTGTTTGTCTCCTTCAAAGTGTCGCCCTCAGGGGCGATATCCCTGTCGTGGAAGCAGAAGAAAGGCGCTCCCACCTTCTCGCAAAACTCAAAATTTGCCTCTACCTTTGCCTTGGCAAGCTCCATTTGGTCAGATATGTTGTCCCAAGGTCTAATTGCTGTGCCAACTCCGAAGGGGTCATTTCCCCTCGCCTGGAAGGTATGCCAGTATGCCACGGCAAATCTCAGGTGATCCTCCATCCTCTTGCCTGCAACTAACTCATCGGCATTGTAATACTTGAATGCCAACGGGTTATCGGAACCCTTTCCCTCAAACTTGATTTTCTCAATACCTTTAAATACATCTGCCATGTCTTAAATCCTCCATTCTTTATAAAGTTTTATATGCCTAACTCCCAAACAAAATCTTTAATGGTATAATTGCCGCCCCTAAGGTAGATGAACGTTCTCCTATCTCGGAAACAGCTATTTCTACATTTGCAGCAGGACGCTTCAATGCCTTGCGATCGACAACACGCCTCAGGGTATCCATTACAAGATCACCGTACACCACAAAATCCTTTCCTAAAACAATCTTCGAGGGATTAAGCGTATTCACCAGGTATGATAAGGCAATGCCAAGATAGCCTGCGGCCTCCTCCAGCAACCCTCCTGCTGCCTGATTACCGCTCCTGGCGGCATCTACAATATTGCTGAGACGCACTTTACTCACATTCTCAATCTCATTGAGCTGTGACTTAAGACCCTTCTTGATTAACTTTTCAGCCTTCTCCACAATCCTGCCGGTAGATACAATCGTCTCTAGACATCCATGATTTCCGCATCCGCAAGCTAGTCCGTTCTCATCGACTACGATATGTCCGACCTCGCCGGCACTACCGCCTGTCCCCCTGTAAGGCCTGCCACCGGTGAATATTCCTGCCCCTATACCGGACTTAATATTCACGCAAATAAAATTGTCAACACTCTTGCATGCACCAATCCAGTTTTCACAGATAGCAGAGGCCATGGCTTCATTTTCGATGTAAACCGGGAGCTCGATCTTCTCTCTGAGCATTCTCCCGAAATCCGCATCCTCCCAACTGAGGTTCGGTGCCAGCACTACCCTTCGTGTTTCTGCATCCACCATGCCCGGCACAGAAATACCGATGCCAAGCAGCTTATCCTTGTGTATACGACAGTCTGACAGAACCCTCTCAATTTCCTCCGCAGCTAAGGAAGCCACTGCAGCAGGCCTATTGTCGACAAGGGCTGAGGACCATTCAAATACAACTCGCCCCTTGATATCCATTAAGATAAATGTCACGCTATCCACGTCTACATCGAGCCCTATAGAGTAACGGGAATTCTTCTTGAGCTCCAGCATCACCGGTCTTCTTCCGCCCTTAGACTCGCCTGTGCCGTTTTCGCACAGATAACCTTTTTCAATGAGCGAGGAAACAATCCCACCAGCCGCTGTCGGCGACAATCCGGTTGCCTTTGAAATATCGGCTCTTGACAAGCTCTTATTAACACGTATCAGATTTAGTATATATGTCTCGTTATAAGCCTTAAGAAACTTGCTGTTGCCGGTTTTGCCCTTTGTCATATCTCAATCCCCGTAGACACTGTTCATAATCGCTGATAGATCCTTGAAGTCCTTCTTAAGCGATCTGTAAAGTTGTCCATAAAGGCCGTACATCTTGGTATACTTGTCGTACAGCTCCATAACAGGCTCTTGAACATTCTTTATCTTGATTGCCGTGTCACAGGCCTGCGCAACACTACTATAGACACCTGTGCCGACACCAGCCAGCAAAGCAACACCTAGTGCAGGACCTTCGCTAGAATTTATTGTCGTGATAGGAGTACCGAATATATCTGCCTGCATCTGTTTCCACAGCTTACTCTTGCCGCCGCCGCCAGATGCCCTGACCTCACTGATATTGACACCCATCTCCATGATAATTTCCATGCAATCCCTAAGACTGAAAGTAACACCCTCCATGACAGCCCTAATCATATCTCTCTTCTTATGAAGCGTCGAAAGCCCGAAGAAGACACCCTTTGCATCAGAATCCAAAATAGGAGTTCTCTCACCTATCAGATAGGGCAGGTATAGCAAGCCGTTACTTCCCGGCAGAACCCTTTCTGCCTCTTGATCCATTAATACATAGGGATCAACATCCATAAGCTCTGCAGTTGCTATTTCAGCATTGCACAAATTGTCCCTGAACCATTTCAGCGAAAAGCCTGCCGCTTGAGTAACACCCATCACATGCCATGTATTGGGAACGGCATGGCAAAAGGTCTGAACTCTTCCCTTTGGATCAATGCTAATTTTATCCAGATATGCAAATACAACTCCAGATGTGCCTATGGTTGAAGATACAACTCCTGGTTTTACGATACCATTTCCCACTGCGCCTGCCGCCTGGTCACCACCTCCGCCGACTACCGGCGTACCCTCACGCAACCCAGTAAGTGCTGCCGCAGCGCTGTTAACCTTGCTGCTAACCTCCTGAGATTCATAAAGCTCAGCAAGCATACTCTTGTCAATTCCCAGTTTTGATAGTACCTCGTCACTCCAGCATCTGCCCGGAATATCCATCAGCTGCATTCCGCTGGCGTCAGATACCTCAGTGGCGAATTCTCCTGTCAGCCTGAATCTCACATAATCCTTGGGGAGCAAAATCTTTCTCGCTTTTTCGTATATTGCCGGTTCATTATTCTTCACCCACATGATCTTGGATGCAGTGAACCCAACAAGCGCAGGATTTGCGGTAATTTCAATCAATCTTTCCGCACCGATTATCGAAGTAATCTGCTCACATTCCTTAGTCGTTCTCTGGTCGCACCAAATGATGGACGGCCTAAGCACCTTGTTATCCGCATCCAAAAGCACAAGCCCGTGCATCTGCCCCGACAGGCCTATTCCGCTGATGTCGGCTGCTTTTACTCCGCTCTTGGCAAGCACACTGCGTATACCGCCTACGGTTGCCTGCCACCAGTCCTCCGGATCCTGCTCCGCCCAACCGATATGAGGCTGATAAAGCGGATATTCCTCCAATGCGCTGGAGATGGTATTTCCCACTTCATCGAAAAGAACAGTCTTTGTACCGGAAGTCCCGATGTCAATTCCTAATAGATATGCCATAAGACTCACCCCTATCTCTGACTTTGTAATATTATATTATTAAGTATACATGTTTATTGTGAAATACACAACGATTTTTGAAAATAAAGAATCACTATTCTTCTACTATTATTATACCAATAGCAAATAATATTCCTTCATCTTCAACTATCCATTTACTCACTAAAAACAGCCACCTCCGGTAAACTCCCTGAGGATTGAGTTAGAAGGCACATCCTTGCAATCAAGCGGCAGGAAATAGCTGAGAAATTCGATCAGACGTCTCGCTTCGGAATAATATTCCGTACTGTTGTCAATTTCATTAAGCAACGGCTCCGCATATTGCTTTAACACACTGAGTTCATACATAAGTGCGGAATTGAACATCACATCCGCACTCTCCTGGAATGGGAAGATGTTCTTATCCTCGCCGCGTCTTACGGAAGGCCACCATTTTAAGGTGCCCAGAGCATTGTTGCCTCTGAACTGGTGATCTCTTACGATACGTCTGAGAATTCTGTTGTCAGTTGTCGGGATTCTGTTATGATCATCGATATTCATGGATGTCAAGGCACTGACATATATTTTGAACTTCAGCTGCCTTGGTATCTCATGTGTGAGCTTTTCATTCAAGCCATGTATACCCTCGATAACAAGAATATTATCATCATCTATTTGCAATCTTCTGCCCACCGCTTCCCTGTTACCTGTGTGGAAGTTGAATATTGGCACCTCTACCTCTTTACCACTAATAAGCTCCTGCAGCTGCTCATTAAATAACCTCACATCAACCGCTTCCAGTGCTTCAAAATCATACTCTCCAAATTCGTCCTTTGGTGTATTCACACGGTCTACAAAATAATCATCCAATGAAATCGTCACCGGCTTCAACCCATTTACTCGCAGCTGTATGGAAAGCCTTTGGGCAAAGGTTGTCTTGCCGGAAGATGATGGGCCTGATATAAGCACAATGCGCTTTGCATGCCCGCTATCATAAATCATGTCAGCTATGCTCGCCAGCTTCTTCTCGTGGAGCGCCTCGGAAATCCTGATAATTTCGGTGGATTTACCTGCCAGTATCAAATCATTCAAGGCCCCGACATTTTCGACCTCCAGTATCCGCCCCCATTTCTTGAATTCAAGGTAAATATTAAACTGCTTCTCCTGCTCCTCATATTCGGGTAAGGTCTGCGGAGATGATTTGAGCGGGAAGCGTATGATTAGTCCGCCTAAATGGTATCTGAGCCCAAACACCTTTATATATCCCGTGTCGGGAGCCATATAGCCATAAAAATAGTCATCCATGCCATCACAATTATAAATGGTCACCAGGCTTTTCTTCCTATGCTCTACTGTGTGATACCTATCCATTCTCCCTGTGGATCTAAACAGCTCCTCCGCTTCCTCCAGAGGTATCTCTCTCTTCTCAAAGGGTATGGCCATTTCCACAATCTCGTGCATCCTGGCCTCTATCCGTTCAACCTCAAAGGGTTCAAGCTCCTTATCTCCTCTGATTTCGCAAAAAAGGCCTTTGCTGATAGCATGACTTATGATTACACGCTTGTTCGGATAAAGGTCATTAGCAGCCTTCATAAAGATAAAATAGAGACTCCTCCTGTAAATTCTCATGCCATCTTCTTCCAGAAGGTCGATGAATTTTACTTCACAGTCCCTCTTCAACACATAGCTCAGTTCCTTTATATCATTATCAACTCTCGC
>JAAYBT010000148.1 GCA_012730015.1 Clostridiaceae bacterium | reverse complement strand
TTACTCAATTGCAGTTGTTGTCTTCACTGTTTACTTTTCAAGGTCCATATAGCTGCAATCGATAGTTTCGATTGTCGGCCGCTCACACAACTGTCACAGACAATTATTGGCCACCGCAATCCATATTTCCGATTGCCGGAACCCGCTGCCCGCCTGTATAAAGGCTTCTTCGGACGCCGCCGTTTTAAGCGGCTTAATTATAGTACCATGATGCATTTGCTTTGTCAACCACATTTTTATTTTTATTTTTTACCACTTTTCTTTCTTCCTTACTTATTCTTATGCAATCTGAAGGGCAACGAGATCATACTGTTAAGGGCAGTAAGACTATAGAGCCATTCTGCGATGGAGTACATTTTGAGTTGTGCGGCATAGAATATTCAGGTTGTGTAAGAAAGCAAGCGCTATATGTTATGTAGACGAATAATATTAAGCTTACATTGAAAATGCCTGTGTGAAGGATTATTACAATAACTGTTTTGCCTTTGGACTGGTTTTTAATATCCTTTTGAGAATAACCGTCTTGTTGCCCTTGGTATTAACTCGTACACTGTCACATAAGCTTTGAATTATCAAAATACCTCTCCCACATTCAGCGCACTCAGAAACATCAAACGTTTCAATTTCTTCGCAAAGAGGTGCGAGATTGCCACTTGTATAATCAAAATCATACCCGCATCCCTCATCCTCGACAATGACAAACAGGTCCTTGTGCTTTACAATACCAGCAACAATCTTGATATTCTTATTCTCATCATCCATGTTACCATGCTTAATTGCGTTAACCAGTAGCTCATTGAGTACAACCCTCAATTCGAACAAGATACCCTCATCAAGCTCGCCACAGCAACGCTGAAGATTATGAATAAGCTCTCCAACTACTATCCTAACACTGCTTATTCTGCTGGGGATAAGTCTTTTATATACATTAAGACCTTTCAAACACTCCACGCCCTTTATATATCAATACATGATTTACTATCTGCCTCGCCTCGCCGCCCCGCTTTATAAAATAGGCAGATACTGTCTACAACTGTATCTTACCCCCTAAAGGTTTTTCATAAACAATTTTATTATGAATAGAATAAATTAAGCACTGTGTGAAAATTATTTTGCCAACAAGCCTCTAAACCGTTCAAGAACTTTGCGTTCAAGACGTGAAACATACATTTGTGATACACCTATTATTTCTGCAATCTCCTTTTGAGTTTTCCTATTGAAATAGCGAAGATGAATGAACTTTCTCTCTGCTTCATTAAACTTTGAGAGACTTTTCTCCAAAAAATCTCTGTTTTCAATCCTTTCAAAGGTAGCATCTTCATCCCCAATAGTCTCATGCAGCTCTAAATCATCGTCGCTGTAGACATTTTGGTCAAAGGACTGCATATTATATGCATTCCACGACTCAATAATTTCAAGCACATCTTCCGTCTTGATTCCCAAAAACTCTGCAATTTCATCAGCTCTTGGGATTCTGTTTAGTTTCTGGGACAACTGGTCTTTTGCCATATTTACCTTCTGGTACGCTTCATAAATACGTCTGGGAATCCTGATTGCAGCATTCTTATCACGAAAATATCTCTTAATTTCACCAATAATTGTGGGCGTAGCAAAGCTGACGAACTTAAATCCCTTTTCAGGATCGAAACGTTCTACCGCCTTTATCAATGCAACGGAAGCTACCTGATATATATCATCATAATCTACTCCACGGTTTAGAAACTTCCTTGATATAATTTCTGCAAGATATAAGTATCTGCTAACAATTTCATTCCTAACAGAAACGTCTTTGTCTACAATATATCTGGCAAAAAGCGCATCGTTATCATCCGAATTCTTCAAGGCAGCTGAATCACGATTATAATCCATTGCAGGAGATCACCTCAAAGTTTTTTGTCATAGATAAAATATAGTCCTTCCCTTCCGGGCAGTATTCGACCTCATCCATAAATGCGTTAATAATAGCTGCGCCAAGACCGTCCTCATCGTCTTCAAATATGCAGTTAATTCGCTCAATTTTAGCACTAAAGCTAATGGTCAACTTTTTTGCGCTTATGTCAAACCAGATTTCATATTGTTTTTCAGAAGAACCGGCTACACTAATAATCCTGCTACAGACTTCCGATACCGCAACCTTTATATCCTCTACAGTATCTATGTCAAAGCCGATTCTGCTGGCAACCCCCGACACCGTAAGCCTTGCAACACTAACATATTCGGGTTTACAAGGTAGTTTAACAACGATTTTATCCCGTGATTCCATTTTATTCTTCTCCTTTTTGCTGCTTCACCGAATTATAAAGAGCTTATCCAGGCCGGTAATGTTGAATAGCTTTCTAATGTTATCCCTGATGTTTTCAAGACTAATATTTCTGTCAGTAAGCCTGGCCTTTTTCAAAGCGCCTACAAATATACCCAGACCGGTACTGTCAATATAATCCAAGTCGCTGCAGTCTATGACAATATCCTTTGTGCTATTGTCAACAAACTGATAGAGTTTTTCCTTAAATTGTCGGGCAGTATATATATCTATTTCGCCGCTTACTACCACCTTTGCTTCCTGGTCAGAATCTACACTGGTCATAATAAGTTCACTTGACATTGACACTCCTCCTGTCCACTTCATTTTATATAAGTCATTCCAATAAGAGCTTTATTAGCTTCTCTGCCTTATCTATCTGCTCAGAGCCAACATATATAGAAGCAATCATTTCCCCGCCTATAACACCTGACTGTCCCAAAACACTGCTGTTTGATACATCAATACCATAAAGATGCTCCTCTTGCGGCATATGGGCAGAATCTGAATTCTCAGGTAAGCCGTCCTCAGTCTCTTGTGTGTCATCCTCGATTCTGGCTATGAATTCTTTGTTATCCTCCATGTTCACGCCAAGCCGAGGTGCAATTTCATCCAGGTTCAAAAACGCTCCCTGTTCCACATATCTTTCGAAACAGGCTTTATCCATAATAAATACATCGATATCACCTGCTACAAGAAGAACAGTTGCCTTCATCTCCATAGCATATTGCTGCTCTCCAAAGTTATCATCCGCTATATAAGCTCCATTGATGCCAGGCTCAAGTATTTCAGGTATGTTTGCTTTAATGCTCGCCGTCAGGTCATCTGTAGCATTACTATAATTAAATCTTCCGATAAATGCCAGATTGAAATCATTCTCTACCCTATTTACGCATCCTCTTATTGTAAGGACAACAGCTATTATTGCTAAGATTGCAACGAGTATATGGTACTTATAATAGAAGAAAAAATTCTTGGTCTTCTTTTCGTCTATGCCAACCTTATTTAGCAAGGGCGCTGCTTTGCTTGGTGGTTCTTCCTTTATTGCTACCTCATAGCCCATTAGAACATTGTAAGCCTGTGTAATCTGATCAAAATCCTGTTCCAATGACCTTTGCGACTTGTCCTGTGTTACAGCGAGTTTTTGATCGGCGGTATCAGAGCCGTCATCTACAGCAGTGTCGGCAGCACTAGCTACATCGCTTGTTTCAGAGATATTGGTTACATCAGTGTTAGCTAGATCACCTGTGTTTGCTTGATCGTTTAGATTCTCTTCCTCATCCTGCCTTGCAGCCATTTTTGCCTGCTCAAGCTCCATCCTGTATCTTTTCAGATACATACTGTATCTTCTCTCTATGCTTTCCCTGCTGGTCTCTTTCGTGACTCCAAGGATTTTTCGAGCTTCATTTTTTGTCATACCTTCACTTCACCCCTCTACTGAGTACCTTAACTCCCCCTGGCTGTTAGTCGCTAGCCTTTAGCCCCAGGCCTCTTTGCCTTGGTCATCAGCCATTAAGTCTTCGCCTTTAACCCTTCGCCGCAGGTTTTACGGGTTTTATCAATCTCTCGGCTTCATTGTGGGGAAGAGTAGTATATCTCTTATAGAATATGAGTCTGTCAATAGCATAATCAGTCTGTCTATCCCAATACCTAAACCCCCTGTAGGCGGCAGTCCATATTCCAGTGCATTAATATAATCGTCATCCATCATATTTGCCTCTTCATCGCCGGACTCTCGCTTCTGAACCTGCTTGAGAAATCTTTCCTTCTGATCAATAGGGTCGTTAAGCTCCGAATATGCATTGGCCATTTCCCTGCCGGTTATGAACAGCTCAAACCTTTCTGTCAGTTCAGGTTTATCCGCCTTTCTCTTTGTAAGCGGTGATATTTCAACCGGATAATCCATAATGAAGGTTGGTTGAATCAGATGCTCCTCAGCCATTTCCTCAAACATAAGATTCATTACCTCACCCTTTGTCATCTTGGCATCAACATGTAACTGCTTTTCCCCTGCTACCTTACGAGCTGCCTCATCACTCTCGATAGTATCAAAATCAACTCCGGAATATTTGAGAACAGCATCACGCATTGTCATCCTGTTCCAAGGTGGAGTTAAGTCGATTTCCTGGCCCTGATATGCTATTTGGGTTGTCCCGAGCACTGTTTCAGCCACAGTTGAGATAAGCTGTTCGGTCAGCTCCATCATGCCTTTATAGTCATTGTATGCCTCGTAAACCTCCATCATAGTAAACTCGGGATTGTGCTTAATTGACATTCCTTCGTTTCTAAACATCCTGCCCATCTCATAGACCTTTTCCAGACCGCCAACAATAAGGCGCTTGAGATAAAGCTCCGGTGCGACTCTAAGGTAGAGATCCAAATCAAGAGTGTTGTGATGAGTGATAAATGGTCTAGCCGTCGCCCCGCCTTGAATCGTGCTTAGGATTGGCGTGTCAACCTCCAGAAAGCCTCTATCATCGAGAAATCTCCTTATCTCCCCAATAATTTGGCTTCTGGTAATAAAGGTCTTTTTGACATCCGGGTTGATTATCAGGTCTAAGTATCTTTGCCTATAGCGTAAATCTACATCCTTGAGCCCATGCCACTTTTCGGGTAGCGGCAGCAGAGACTTTGCCAGGAGAATAATACTGGTCGCCTTAACTGAAATTTCTCCTCTTTTAGTCCTGAAAACAGTGCCCTTAACACCTATCATATCACCTATATCATACTTTTTAAACTCCGCATACTCTTCTTCGCCTATATCATCAATCTTTATATAAAGCTGTATCCTCCCACCGCGATCCTGTAAATCACAGAAGCTAACCTTGCCCATGCCCCTTTTGGACATAAGCCTTCCGGCGATTGAAACGGGAGAATTCTCCAATGCTTCAAATCCGTCAATAATTTCGTTTGAATGATGCGACACATCATACTTTGTGACCTCAAAAGGGTCCTTCCCATTTTGTTGGCGCTCTTGCAGCTTAAGTCTCCTAACCTTTAAAATCTCACTTAGGTCACTTATCTCATTTACATCCTCGTTTATTTCAATATTATCAGCCATCTGAATCCTCCTATGTTTTCGGCATTTTTTATATATGCCTTGCAAATATTGTATCATTAATACTAGACATAAGGTATTATCCCTTTTCAACAACCTGGTCAAAGTAACCTTTATATATGTAAGAATAACAGTTTATATTGTATAAACTGTTATTCCTATATAATTATATATTAAATTATTCCTCAGGTACAAGTTTCCTGAACTATTATTTGTCTATCTTGACTATTTTAAACTTTAAAACACCATCCGGCACAGTTACTTCAACTACATTTCCTTTCTTTTTGTTCATCAAAGCACTACCAACAGGCGATTCATTAGATATCTTATACTGAGCAGGATCAGCCTCAGTGGATCCGACTATCGAATAAACAATTTTCTCATCGTACTCCATGTCAAGGATTGTAACTTTGGAGCCAATTGTCACCTTATCCGTGCTGACATCTTCTTCATCAATAACTCTAACATTCTTGAGCATTGTTTCCAGCTGTGCTATTCTGCCTTCGATATATGCCTGTTCATTCTTTGCTTCATCATATTCTGAGTTCTCAGTAATGTCGCCAAATGAGAGTGCAACCTTAATCCTCTCTTTAATTTCCATTCTCTTAGGTCCTCTAAGCTGCTCAAGCTCTTCTTCCAGCTTCTTTAAGCCCTCATAGGTTACTATGACTTCTTTGCCTGCCATTTGAGCCTCTCCTTTACCAATTTAATTTTGTGTTGATAATATATGCCTTTACGCTGTAATTATTCTGTTGTAATTAACTTAAAAACCGGAACAGAATATATAAAATAGCACTGTTCTTTGCTTCAGTGCCTGGAGAGTTTACACGTAATAAACATCAAAATACAAACATTCTTTAGAAAACATACCCTTCTTTTATAGCTTAAACTATTATAAGATACTGCTTCTATAATGTCAATACATATAATTCCACATTATCCCATTAGTTCCTTGCTGCATATAAAGAAACTGATCCCTATAGGCAGCAAGGACAATATGGTACAACAAAACTATAGCTTATACAGTCGTTTCATTATCCTTCAATATAACATCGTGGGCTCCGCCCTCAATAATGCTTGTGGAGGACACAAGAGTCAATCTCGCCTTGCTATGAAGCTCATCAAGGTTAAGAGCTCCGCAGGTACACATAGTCGCTTTAAGTTTACTCAAAGTTGTATCAAGGTTATCCTTCATGTTGCCTGCATAAGGCACGTATGAGTCAACACCTTCTTCAAAGTCCAGCTTCTGGTTTCCTCCCATGTCATATCTCTGCCAGTTGCGCGCCCTGTTTGATCCTTCTCCCCAGTATTCCTTCACATAGTTATTGCCAATCTTAAGTTTTCTTGTTGGGCTTTCATCAAATCGCGCAAAGTATCTGCCCAGCATAATAAAGTTAGCTCCCATGGCAAGAGCCAGAGTCATGTGATAATCATGAACGATACCGCCGTCAGAGCAAATTGGTATATAGATGCCCGTCTTCTCAAAGTAATCATCCCTCGCTTCGGCAACATCAATCAATGCTGTTGCCTGTCCACGGCCAATTCCTTTTTGTTCTCTTGTAATGCATATGGATCCTCCGCCTACGCCAACCTTTACAAAATCAGCCCCAGCTTCGGCCAAATACATGAAGCCTTCCTTATCAACAACATTTCCTCCGCCAACCCTTACCTCGCCATTATATTCTTTTTTCACCCATTCAATTGTTTCCTTCTGGTATTCAGTATAACCATCGGACGAATCCACGCAAAGAATATCCACGCCTGCATCAACGAGCGCCGGGACCCTATCCATATAATCCCTTGTGTTAATCCCTGCTCCTGCCATGTACCTCTTATGTGAATCCAACAATTCCAGGGGGTTCTCCTTATGGCTGTCATAGTCCTTTCTAAATACCATATAGAGCAGATTCTGATTCTTGTCGATAATCGGCAAGCAATTAAGCTTGTGATCCCATATCATATCATTTGCTTCTTTGAGGGTTATGCCTTCCTCAGCATAAATCAAAGACTCAAAGGGGGTCATAAACTCCTTTATCTTCCTATCGGTGGGCATTCTGCTCACTCTATAATCCCTGCTGGTTACCATGCCAAGTAGCTTTCCGGTTGGAGAGCCATCCTCAGTAATGCCTATTGTGGAATGCCCAGTTCGTGCCTTCAACTCAAGCACTTTCGCAAGAGTATCTTCCGGCTTCAGATTTGAATCGCTTACAACAAAGCCAGCCTTGTATTTTTTCACCTTACGGACCATCTCCGCCTGAGTGTCAATTGGCTGTGAAACATAGATAAACGAAAGACCTCCGCATCTTGCCAGCTCTATTGCCATTCCTGAATCCGAAACGGCTTGCATTACTGCAGATACGAGCGGTATGTTGATGTTTATGGAGGCCTTTTCTCCTCTGCTGAATTTTACAATCGGTGTTGTTAAGTCTATGTTCTGGGGTGTGCAATTTTTTGGTGTCAGATTTGGTAATAGCAAGTACTCATTAAAAGTCCGGGACGGTTCATTATAAAAAAACGCCATGAGATAAAACCTCCTATTCGTTACTCCTATGTCCTCTATTTGTTATAGCCTTGAAAATATTAGATAACATTATACATAAGAAGCCTATTCGCGTCAAGAAAAATCGTGGGGGACGGTTCTCTCGGAATTCAGGTGAGGGGACGGTTCTCCTGCTTTATCACCAAGGTCAACTAGAGGAAGCAGGAGAACCGTCCCCCCTAGTTGGCGAGAGAACCTTCCCCACCAGTTAGCGAGAGAACCGTCCCCCAGCTTCTCCTTGTTAG
>JAAYBT010000147.1 GCA_012730015.1 Clostridiaceae bacterium | reverse complement strand
GCCCGAGGCCGGTAGTACACTTGATTAAGCAGGAACAGTAAGCGTAACCGTTAGCTATACAGAAGAAGAAATCACGCAGAACGCATCCTTTGATGTGGAGGTAAGCGAAGGCAAAGCAGAGCCTGAGTCCTAAGTGCCGGGCGCTTAGTCTCACATTAAAGAAAAAACAGCCTCACAGGTAATATCTGTGAGGTTGCTCTTTATAGCTGATATAGTTGACTGTTATTCGAGTAATTCGAGTAACTGAATTTGCACCTAATTCATAAGGTGGCAGTTTTAGTGACCCTTTACAACACCTTCGATAAAAATTCTTTACTCCTGGGATTTTGAGGGTTCGTAAAAAATTCCTCAGGCGTGTTTTCCTCGAGTATCATACCTTCATCCATGAATAGGACTCTGGTCGCAACTTCCTTTGCAAAGGCCATTTCATGGGTCACGATAACCATGGTCATCCCCTCGTCTGCAAGCTGCCTTATCAAGTCAAGAACTTCCCCGACCATTTCGGGATCAAGTGCTGAGGTCGGCTCGTCAAAGAGCATCACCTTCGGATTCATGGCCAAAGCTCTAATAATTGCTATTCTCTGCTTCTGGCCGCCCGACAGAGTAGAAGGAAAAACATCGGCCTTGTCCTCGAGCCCGATTCTTTTCAATAAGCGAATTGCATTTTCCCTTACATCCTGCCTTAATTTCTCTTCGCTTGTATGAATCTCATGTAGAGGTTTCTTATTTGATGTAAACAAATTCCTTGCCTTAATAAAGAAATTCTTAAGCCGCTTTCTCCGAATATCCTGGATGCCTATATGCAAGGGCGCCAGCATAATATTTTGAATAACTGTTTTGTTATTAAACAGATTAAACTGCTGGAAGACCATTCCCATATGACGCCGGTGAATGTTTATGTCAACATTAATGTCGGCAATATCAACGCCATCGAAGATAATAGAGCCGCTTGTTGGATCCTCCATGCAGTTCAGGCAACGCAAAAACGTGCTTTTACCGCTCCCGGAAGGGCCGACGATAGCAACCTTTTCTCCTTCACGGATGGTGGTGGTAATTCCATTCAAGGCATCAAGAGTGCCATAGGTCTTTTTTAAATCAATTACGTCTATCACTTCTACGCAGACTCCTTTCCATTATTTTTATAAGGAAAGCAATCGCCATAACCAAAACGATATAGATGAGCGCCATAGCGAGGTATGGGACCATAAACTCATAGCTGTTTGTGCCAATATAGCTAAATGCCACATACAAATCGGCTGCGCCCACAAAGCTCACAACTGATGTTTCCTTAATCAGAGCTATAAACTCATTACCAAGCGTGGGAAGAATGTTCTTAACTGCCTGGGGCACGACCACCTTCATCATAGTTACGCCGAAGCTGAGTCCAACCGCCCGTCCAGCCTCCATCTGACCTGAATCTACAGACATAATTCCCGCCCGCATCATTTCAGAAATGTATGCACCGCTGTTTAGTCCAAATACCAGAACGCAAACATTCAATGCAGGCATATTGATGCCAAGCAGAGGAAGAGCTACATAGTATGCTACCAGGAGCTGAACAACAATCGGCGTGCCTCTAAATAGGCCCACATAGAACTTGCAAACCTTATCAAGTATCCTGGGCAGTCTTTTATACTTGGGAATCACCTCAATGACGGCAATTATCGTTCCGATAACAATACCTATCAATAATCCGACAACGGCTATATATGCTGTGTTCCGCAGACCCAGCAGCACTCTTTTATAGCCGTCTCTCTCGTAGAAGATTTCCCAAAATTTTAGCAGCTTCTTGTCAAAATTCCCCATTACATTTCCTTTAGCTTATAGTTCTTCCTCTTACCTATTGTCCTTGCGCTAATACAAATTTACCCTAATTCAGACTTCCCCTTAGTTCAGCTCGTTAATTGCCTTTACAATGCTATGCGCAGGCGCCTCATCGATAATGACATAGTCAATATTACCATTTAGCATATCCTGTACAGCAAGAGAGCCTGACTTATATCCAACACACTTTGTAGCAAAGCCTTCGAAGCCCCAGTCCGGATCGCCTTCCACATAGAACTGGCCTGTGGTACCCGTCTGGACGCCAATCTTCTTGTCGCTTGGGAATCCCGAAAGGATTGCCGCTACTTCATCTGCCGTCGTGCAATCATCAAAGGTCTTATCCTTGCTCTTGGCAATAATCATCTGAGCTGCGTTATAATATTTATCCGAAAATGTAACATACTCTTTTCTGTCTTCCTTAATCGTAAGGCCCGCCATTGCTATGTCAGCCTTGCTTTGACCCACTGATAGACAAACCGCTTCAAATTCCATATTGCTGATTACAAGCTCCTTACCAAGCTCCTTAGCAAGCAGCTCGGCGATTTCCATGTCAATGCCGAGATATTGATCTCCAGCCATGTACTCAAAGGGTTCAAAGCCCGCATTGGTGGCAACTACCAGCTGATCCTTGGAAGCATCAAGCTCTGCCGATGCGACTGGTTTGGGCGTTCCATCGCCGAAATAATTGTTGCAGATCGCATCAAATGTGCCATCCGACTGTATCTTTGCTATAAACTCGTTCACCTTTGCAAGAAGCTCCGGCTGATTTTTGTCTACGCCGAAAGCATATTCTTCTTCCGTAAGAGGGATATTGATTACCTTTACAGCTTCTTTTTGCTGGCCACAGCCTGTCAGTGCGAAACAGCTAAGTGTAATAACTGCCAGAGCAAGTATTGATGTAACAATCTTTTTCATAATAATTCTCCTCGATAATATAGTCTAATTGTATACTTATGCGCGAAATGTTGACTTAATTGCATAAATATAAGTAAATCCCGCAAATACAAATATATCGCGTAAAGTCATCTTTGTCAAATTGAAATGTGTGCTTATTAT
>JAAYBT010000146.1 GCA_012730015.1 Clostridiaceae bacterium | reverse complement strand
CATTCATGGAGCTTGAATTGACAATATTTAACGCTTATGTTATCATAGTGACGCTATACAGATATTAAAGCAAAATGTGTCAATTTGAGTATAGCATAGAAATCCACAGATAGGCCATTTGAGAGTATTATTTGAAAAAATATTGATAGAGCAGAGTAGGATCTTGTGCGTTAATTTAGGATTAATAGTGCCTTCTGAACGGGGAGTTGTCAGAGGGACGAAAAGCCTTTTTGGGCTTGCGGTACAAGGTTCGCATCCCGCTGTTACATAAGGAGAAGCCAACTATAGATTATGCCTCTTGTTATGTAGCTGTGCTGCATAACAGGAGGTGTTTTATTATGGTTGCAACCTAGTACATCAATTTAGCTTTATACTTTCCGCCATATGTTTAGTTTAGAAAGGAGAAGTTAAGTTGAAAAAGTCATCTTTATATGTGCGCAGAATAACAATCACTGCGCTGTTTCTCAGTATTTCACTTGTTTTGAAAACAGCATTTGCTTTTTACATACCTATGTTCGGACAAAATGGCATGAGTATTGGTATCTCCGGTATTTTTTCCATAATGCCCGCACTACTGTTTGGGCCAGTGTATGGAGCTATAACAGCCGGTCTTTCTGATTTGCTGGGATATATTCTAAAGCCTACTGGACCATATATTCCCCTCATGACGTTGGTTGTAGCTGCCGGTGGATTTATCAGGGGTTTGTTATGGAATGCACTAAGAAATAAAGACAGCAAAAAAATGAGGATTGCAGTTGCAGTTTGCTCGGCTATTCTCTTAGTACTGGGCATATGTAATGTTGCGTTTTTGTCTGCTGATGGCATTGATAATGGATTTTACGATCAGACACACAATGAGGACATTAATATAGACAATATGCATCTTGTAAGCAGGATGCTCATTACAAGGACAATCAATACAAAGGATCCATCTGGAAATCTTGCCACCTACATAACCTTTGTAACAGCAGGAGTAATAGGGAGTGCTGTTCTGGGTATCCTCTTATTAGCAGTAGACTTATTTATATCAAGGAAGTTTATTCACGACAAGAACAAAGGGCAGATTCCCCAATTGCTGATAGCTCTTATCGTTTCGGGCCTTATTGTGACCACTCTTAATACGGTTGTATTGCGGGAGACAATCTATGAATCATGGAAGGCATTGCCATTTTCAGTAATATGGATACCACGCGTGATCGAAGAGATTCTAGGGAATACGGTCAAGGCATACTTTATATCTATACTGCTTGGTATTTTCAACAGACAGCGAGGCTTGAACGAGTTGATGAATGCAAAGAATTAATATCCATTAGCTGGCCTTCTGTATTTTTTTCGCCCTATCAGCAAAAGTTAATTATGCAGTACAGTTTATTCTGCATAAAAACTTTGATGAAGGGATGAAAAAAATGAAGGCGGTTATTATGGCTGGCGGCGAGGGTACAAGGCTCAGACCCCTTACATGCGGAAGGCCTAAGCCCATGGTACCTGTTGCAAACAAACCTGTGATGGAGCACATTGTTAATTTGCTCAAAAGGCATGAAATTACTAATGTGGCTGCAACGCTGCAATATATGCCTGACTTAATAAGTGAATATTTCGGTGATGGTGATTCCTTTGGTGTAAAAATGCACTATTATACCGAGCAAAAACCATTGGGTACCGCAGGCAGCGTAAAAAATGCTGAGGACTTCTTGAATGAAACCTTTATTGTAATTAGTGGAGATGCATTGACGGATATAGATTTGGACAGGGCAATTGCTTTTCATAGGGATAAAAAGTCCTTTGTAACGCTTATCCTGAAGAGAGTTGACAATCCGTTAGAATATGGCGTGGTTGTTACTGATCAGGATGGCAGAATCATTCGATTCCTTGAAAAACCAAGTTGGGGAGAGGTCTTCAGCGATACAGTCAATACAGGAATATATATTTTATCGCCTGAAGTATTTCGATATATGAGAAGGGATGAAAAATTTGATTTCAGCCGAGATTTGTTTCCTATTTTCATGAAGGAAAACAAACCGATGTATGGATATATTACTGATGAATATTGGTGCGATATAGGCGATATTAGTGTTTATATACAAGCTAATGCTGACGTATTGAATGGCAGTGTGAGAGTCAATATTCCAGGCAGCAGGACTGACGCCGGGATATGGATCGGGTCTGATACGATTATTGATGAGAGAGTATATCTGAAAGCTCCAGCCATTATCGGTTCACACTGTCATGTCAGGGAGGGTACTGTAATTGACAGCTATTGCGTAATCGGCGACAATTGCACAATTTACGGAAACTGTGGACTGAAGAGGAGTGTTGTATGGAAAAACACGACTATGGGAGGCAATGCTCAGCTGCGCGGGAGCATCATTTGTAATAACGTTCATTTAAAACAGGGAGTTAATACCTTCGAACAATCTGTTGTAGGTCAGCATTCGATTATAGGCGAACGTGCCATAATCAGACCCTCAGTTAAAATATGGCCTGATAAATATGTGGAACAGGGCGCCGAAATGAATACAAACCTTGTTTGGGGCTCCAAAGCAGGTAGACCGCTCTTTGGCAACAGAGGGATATCTGGAGAAATAAACACGGATATTACCCCAGAATTTGCTGCAAAGCTAGGAGCTGCATGCGGCGCTGTAAATGCAAACAAGGGTACATTTGGCATAAGCTGTGATGGCTCATCCGGTGCAGTGATGATTAAGAACGCTTTTGCCAGCGGATTAGTTTCTTCAGGAGTTATGGTTAATGATTTTAAAAGACTAATGCTGCCTGCATTCAGGTCTGCAGTGAGGTTTTACAGGCTGGATGGTGGAGTCCATGTTAGTGCATGCTCTTCAAATGAATCGAAGCTATTTATTGACTTTATTGATAAATCAGGAAGCAATATTGCTAGAAATATTGAAAGAAAGCTGGAAAACATTTTTACCAGAGACGATTTTGGAAGGTGTGAGGGAGACTGCCTTCAGACTGTAAAACAGGTAGATGGGTTTGATGAGTTTTACCTCAAGAATATTCTCCATGGCGTAAAGGCAAAAGGGCTATCCTATAAAATCGCAGTATATTCAAGCTCATCCTATGTTTCCGACGTGATAAGAGGCTTGCTGGAGGAATTGGGCTGCTGCGTGGATCTAGTGCAAATGGGCGCAGACTTGTGCCAGAACCCCTTAGATGCTGCTCAGCTTTGTAGGACTGTCAGAGACGGAGCTTATGATCTGGGGGTATCCATTGAAGAATCCTGTGAAAAAATGATGCTGGTTGACTCAAGGGGCAGACTTGTCACTGAGGATATGTTTATTGCTTTGATTTCAATGATTCTATTAAAAAGAGTACAAGGTGGAACCGTAGTAGTTCCTGTTTCTGCAAGTCAAGTCGTTGAGAGAATTGCGGAGGAGTTGCAGGGAAAGGTAGTTAGAACAAAGACATCAACAAGAGACATAATGGGCAGGCTTCTTGGAAATGACCTAAAGGAAGAGCTCCTGGAGCAGTTCACGCTTCACTTTGACTCAATCGCTGGACTTGCAAGGCTTCTTGATTACATGTCGTCAGTTCAGCTAAGCCTTTCACAGCTGATTGATATGCTTCCTGCGATTCATATGCATAAACAGGAGGTGGAGTGCAACTGGGACAATAAAGGAAAGGTAATGCGGCAGCTGATACAGGAGCATTCGGCAGACAAGCTGGAGACACTTGACGGGGTTAAGATGTATAAGGACAATGGATGGGTATTAGTTCTTCCAGATGGCGAAAGACCCGTCTGCAGTGTGATTAGTGAAAGCGTCAATGCAGAATTTGCAGAGGAATTGACAAACATTTATGTCAGAAAGGTAAGGGAAATTAGCCGAAGCTAGATGAAGTTATGACAAAGTATGTGTTTATGCTTACCGGCAGTGCACTGCCGGTAGCGAAAGTATCATTCTCTTTCTTGCAGAATTTTTTAGCTGAACAATCCACTTGAAATGTGAGTCTATTATCAGTAGAATTGAAATATGCAAATAAACAACGATGAGGGAAAATGACTTGGAGATGCTATGAAAAAAAACGCAAGCCAGTATGTTTTATTTGTCATTTTCATGCTATTAGGTATTCTCATTGCATTACAGGCAAAGAACACAATGGCTGTAAAAAATGCTTCTGCTAATAGTGGATTTACTGCGGATAAGCTGAGGGAGCAAATAGCTGTGGTAAAAAATGAAACACAGGAGTACCGAAAGGCAATTGATGAGAATCTTATCATGAGAAATGATATAATTAGGGAATATATCGAAACGCAAAACGATGATCAGTTAACCAGGGAATGGGAAATAATCAAGCTCAATACCGGTTTGTCCGGGGTCAAAGGTCCGGGCATTGCTATAAAGCTTGATGATGCGCCTGCAAGACAGGATGATACCCCACTGGATTTCCTCATAATACATGACCAAGACATAAAGTTTGTCTTGAACGATTTGAAAAAGGCAGGTGCGCAAGCAATTGCAATAAATGGCGAGCGTATAGTTCCTATGAGTGAACAGGTTTGTGCAGGGCCGACAATTAGGATTAATGGCAATAGACATCCTGTACCATATGTAATTGAAGCGATTGGAGACCCGGATGTATTGTATAATAGCATGGTAGAAAGCGACTGGATTGCGAATATGAGTCAGTTTGGAGTTCGTGTAGAGGTTACACAATCTAAGGAAATTGTTCTATCAAAGTTCAGCAGCGCCGATAAACTGGACAGGTATATATCAGGACTGGAGGTATCGGAAAAATGAAGATATATAGAAACATAGCAATGACAGCGGTGTGCATCATTTTAGGAATCATGATATCACTTCAATATAAAAGCGTTAACTATAACCAGAGCATGGCAAGCTATGAAAACATGAGGCTTGACGAGCTTAAAAATGAGCTTATCTTATTGCAAAACCAAAGAAGCTCATTGCAGGAAAGGCTTGAGGAGCTTGAAGGTGAAAATCAGACCTATGCAAAGGTAAAAGCAGGTGACTCCGAAGCCGCACAGCAGATTCAAAACAGCCTTATGAAAGCAAGGGTATTTGCCGGACTTGAGAGCGTAAAGGGTGCCGGATTGGTTGTTACCCTGGACAACTATGCCACTATCAAGGTACAGGATTATGACATACTCAATATTGTAAATGAGTTGAGGGCATCAGGTGCTCAGGCTATCAGTGTTAACGAAGAAAGAATTGTTGCAATGACTGAGATTAGGGAAGCAGGCAAGTACGTGATGATAAACGGCAAACAGTTTAAGGCGCCTTTTGTTATCAAAGCAATAGCCGACCCGGACAATCTGGAGCATTCACTTACAATGATTGGCGGAGTTGTGGAGCTCCTTAAAGAAGATTTACTGAATGTTACGCTGAAGAAGGAAAACGAAATAATCATAAAGAAGTTTATTGATGACGGAACCACCATTAAAACTGACCTGTTGACAGCAGTCGAGTAAAAAATCCGGTATATTTTTAGCCCTCCATAATACAAATATAACATGGCAAGATTATTGATTTACGACTTGTCTTGATTTCTATTTGTATTTATGCGGAGGTCATTTATATGAGAAGAAAAGGGAGAAGACCCAAGGTAGCTATAAACAGGTACGTATCGATTTTGATTGTGTCTACTTTCTTATCATTAACGCTATCAGGCTGTTCTTCAATATATACATACAATCATGAATTAAGCGACTTAGGTGGAGTATACGCGAGTAGCTTTAGCGATTTGGACCTTGAGACTGAAATCAGCGGAAGACTCTCAGAATCAGATACGCAAAATAATCTGAGTAAGCAGGGAAGCTCTGAATCAGATTGGCATAGGCTGATTGGTCAAGTTGCTGATGGAAACGAGTACAGTAACAAATTGCTGAGGTGGGGTATTTCCAGAAGAAGCAATCATGAGGTGCCTGCTGCAGATCCAGGAGCTCCTGAGCTTCTAAAAAAATATGGTAGTGTTTACATAGGCGAAGCATCCCAAAGCACCATTTATCTTACCTTTGATGAAGGCTATGAGAATGGCTATACTCCAATGATTTTGGATACCCTGAGGGACAATAATGTCAGGGCGGTTTTCTTTATAACGGGACCCTATCTTAACGGGCATCAGGACCTTGTAAGACGTATGATTGAGGAAGGGCATATAGTAGGCAATCATACAATCCACCATCCCAGCCTGCCTGAGCTGCCTGATAATCAGCTTGAGGAAGAGGTACTCGGTCTGGAAAGAGCTTTTAAGGAGAAGTTCAATCAAAATATGTATTTTATACGTCCCCCTAAAGGTGAATATAGCGAAAGGACATTGGCGCTTACACATAAACTTGGGTATTGCAATCTTTTCTGGAGCTTTGCATATGATGATTGGTATCGGGACAAAAACAGGGGCTCCCAATATGCCTATGATATTGTTATGCGTAACCTTCATAACGGCGCTGTTTTGCTTCTTCACGCAGTATCAAAGGATAATGCGGAGGCACTTGACAAAATAATTAAGGATGCTATTGCAAGGGGATTTACAATAGGTGATCCACAAGAGCTTTATCCATCTGAAAAGACGGGGATATGAATAATGGCGAAGGCGAATAAGGAAAGTGTTAGCAAGGGAATAAGAGAGAAGCTAACGGAAATGCTTGAGTTACCAAAGGAATCGGTTTTAGATATTCCTAAGCTTACCATTGCCGGGAATAAGGATATGATCATAGAAAACTACAAAGGGCTTTTGGAATTCGACAGTGCCGGGATCAGGCTGGGTACGGGGATGGGGACAATAAAAATAAGAGGATCAGGACTTTTGATAAAGGAAATGACCTGTGATGATATTGTAATATGCGGTGCAATCCATTCTCTTGAATTTCCGATTGTGGGGTGAGGCTCTTGTTGTTACTTAGATTATGGAATTATCTGCACGGGTATGTTATTATTATTGTCGAAGGATTTTTTGTTGAAAAGTTTATAAATATATGCATGCATCGTCAAATTAAGCTATGGGACATCAGAGCACAGAGGAAAGGCTTGATGACGATGAGGATGAATGTTAAGAGCTTCAAGCTTATTCGTCCGATTGCCCGAAAAGCAAGATGCAAAGTAAGGCTGCTGAAGAAAAACGGTTTGCCTTTTGTAGTAAACAAATACCGAAGGCGGAAGGCTTTTTTTGTCGGCGCTGTCTTGTTTTTTGTGTTATTATATATCTTAACTTCATTTATTTGGAGCGTAGAAATAACAGGGAATGAGAAGCTTCAAACATCAGAACTCGAAGCTTCCCTGGCGCAAAATGGCATAGGAACAGGAGTGCTTAAATATAGCATTGATACCGATAGGGCAGTCTCAAATATGATGATTGGTATTGAAGAGCTTTCGTGGATAAGCATTGTTGTCAGAGGCACAAAGGTTAAGGTTGATGTAAGAGAAAGAATCGAAATGCCCACAATTGTTCCAAGGCATATACCCTGTGATATTGTTGCTGTCAAGGATGGAATCATAAAGAGGATTGTGGCCACTGAAGGTTTTGAAGCTGCGGGAGAAGGGGATACGGTTCAAAGAGGGCAGGTGTTAATCTCAGGAAGTATCCCTTTGAAGGATGAAAAGAAAGAGCACAGACTTGTGCATGCCATGGGAACAGTAACGGCAAGAACCTGGTATGAGGAGGAGGCTCCTGTAATTCTTAGTCAGACACAGAGGATAAGGACCGGGAAGGTAATTAATGATCATTCATTGATACTTTTTTCATGGGAATTGGACATATTACAAAGAAAGAACAAGTTTGCAGATTATACTGTTATTGAGTCGAGGAAGAAGCTTTCTTTGGGCGAGAATATGGTTTTCCCCATAGAGTGGGTCAGTGTCAAGTATATAGAAGAAAAGCTTATCGAGGCGACTATAAATGAAGAGGATGCAAAGGGCGCGGCCGTTCAGGCGGCTATGGAGAAGCTGTCGGAGAAGATTCCTGACACAGCGGAAATAATAAGTAAGAATGTAAACTATGTTAGCGATGATAAGAAAGGGCTCATTGCAAAGGTCACGATAGAATGCATTGAGGATATTGGCAGGTCCAAACAGATTGGAGGAAATTGATTGGACAATAATTTCGAAAAAACTGTTGAGTTTGAAAGGATAGAGCAAGCGATTGCTTTATTCGGACAATATGATGAGAATACGAAGACTATAGAAGACGGATTAAATGTGAAATTAATTTCACGGGATACAGAAATTAAAATTACAGGCAGTAAAGAGAACATTGATAAGGCGTCCATGGTGATAGAAAGGCTCATAGATATTATCTCGCAGGGTGAAGCAATTAGTAAGCAAAGCGTGAATTATCTTGTTAATTTGGCAGCAGAGGGTCGCACAGACCAGTTAAAGGATTATCCGGCAGATTATATATGCCTGACGGCAAAGGGTCGGCAGATTAAGTCAAAGACTCATGGTCAGATGCAATATGTTAATGCTATCAGAGACAATACAGTTGTATTTGGCATAGGGCCTGCTGGTACTGGGAAAACATTTCTTGCGGTTGCGATGGCCGTGAAAGCATTTAAGGACAAGCAGGTCAACAGAATTATACTGACGCGTCCGGCGGTTGAAGCAGGCGAGAAGCTGGGATTTTTACCCGGAGATATGCAAAATAAGGTTGATCCATATTTGAGACCACTTTATGATGCGCTTTATGAGATTATGGGTGCCGAATCCTATCAGAAGTATCTTGAAAAGGGTATGATTGAGATTGCTCCCCTTGCATATATGCGAGGCCGCACCCTTGATGATTCATTTATTATACTGGACGAGGCGCAAAATACTACGCCAGAGCAGATGAAGATGTTTCTGACTCGTATTGGCTTTGGCTCAAAGGCAGTAGTAACAGGGGATATCACGCAGATTGATCTTCCGGGAGACAAGAAGTCAGGATTGAAGGAAGTAACTAAAATTCTCAAAGACATTGAAGCTCTTGAGTTTGTCTACCTAACTGATAAGGATGTTGTGAGGCATGAGCTTGTACAACGGATAATAAAGGCATATGAAAATTTGATATGAAGAATAAATAGTGAACAAGTAAGCTGAAACTCAGATGGGGGGCTGTAACCTTGAAGGCAGTTAACAAAAAGAAGAGCCGCAGGCAGCTAAAAAGCTACTTTAGCAACAAAAAGCTTCAACAGGTTTTAATAGGTATTGTAACGATTGCCCTTGCCGTTTTCATAATTGAAAATGCAGCAGTTCCTAAAAAATACAAACTTGCAGTTGGAATGCGATCGAATTTTGATATTACAGCACCAAGGGACATTGAAAACACAATTTTGACTGAGAAGCTTGCAGAAGAAGCCGCCGAAAAGGTGTCTCCGGTAATGCTGAGGCTTGAAAGCGTCCCGATAGATATCATTAATTCGGTAAACGAATTCATTAATAGTATAGCAGATGCGAGGCAAGGTATAGGCGTTACTGTCCAGGAACAGGATAGCGCTGTAGAGGGTCTTAAGCAAAGCATTAGTAAATTCAACATACCTTTAACAACAGAGCAGATCAAGTACCTTGCTGCAGGGGCTTCAGATGAGGAGATGGATCTTTTTGACGAGCTTACAATAAGCCTGATTAGCTCTGTCATGAAGCAGGAGGTTACTAAGGATAATCTTACTGCAAGAATAGAGTATGTTCAAAACACATATCAAAACAGTTCAGTGTCAGTAGAACTAAAAAGCATAGGAAGCCTTCTGGCAAATACTTTGATAAGGCCTAATAGCGTTATTGATGAAGAGCTGACAAACGAGAAAAGGGCAGAGGCATACAACATTGCTCTGGAAAACAAGCAGCTTATTCATGAGGGCTCAAGGATAATCAGTTATGGTGATATTGTCACAGCGGACAAGCTGGAAGTACTTGAGAAGCTAAATTTACTTGAAACCGGAAAATTTGATTACACCTTTGCGGGCGGAATACTATGCATTATGCTTATAGTGTCATTTTTACTGGTATTGTACCTGAACAATTTTTGCAGCAGAATACTAAATGAAATAAAGGAACTTGTTTTGCTTTGTACAATAATTCTGCTGACTCTAGTCACAGCATGGATTCTCAATCCGGTGAATCCACTTTTCATTCCGATTTTTATTGCGCCTATGCTTATATCTATTTTGCTTGACCTGCGGCTTGGCATTATAACAAATCTGTTGCTTACGCTGGCTATTTGTCTAATTACAAAGTGTGACGCCGGCTTCTTTTATACGGCCATTATAGGAGGCACCTGCGCTGCGTTCATAGTTAAGGGTGCAAGCCAGAGAAGCAGGCTATCGGCATCGGGCCTTGCTATAGCAGTAATAAATGCAATTGTGATTGCTTCAGTGGGACTAATCGATAAAAGCGGAGTTGCCACTATTGCAAACAATGCTGCAAGCGTGGCCATAAACGGCATTCTCTCTATTATTTTTACTATTGGCACTCTACCCTTCTTTGAGAGCACCTTCAATATCATTACACCCTTGAAGCTACTCGAGCTGGCTAATCCAAATCAGCCGCTTATGAAAAAGCTCCTGATGGAGGCTCCTGGCACATATCATCACAGCCTGATGGTGGGAAATCTCGCTGAGGCTGCCACGGAGGAAATAAACGGGAATGCATTGCTTGCAAGAGTGGGGGCATATTACCATGATGTAGGAAAGTTGAAAAGACCCAATTTCTTTAAGGAAAATCAGCTTTCTGAGAACCCGCATGACAGGATGACCCCCAATTTGAGCACACTGGTGATTACATCACATACAACAGACGGAGCCGAGTTGGCTGAAAAATATAAGGTTCCTCTTACAGTAAGGAACATAATTCTTCAGCATCATGGAACGACCCTGGTAGCATACTTTTATTACAAGGGAAAAAAGGCGGATAAAAATGATAGTGTGAAGCAGGAGGACTTCAGGTATCAGGGGCCAAGACCCAGCTCGAAGGAAGCTGCAGTTGTGATGCTTGCCGACTCAGTTGAAGCCGCCGTTCGTTCAATGGCGGAGAAGACAGAAGGGAAAATGGAGGGGCTTATAAGAAAGATAATAAAGGATAAGCTTGACGACGGTCAGCTCGATCATTGCGATCTCACGCTTAAGGATATGGATATGATTGCAAAGGCCTTTATGAGAGTGTTCGGAGGCTATTTCCATGAACGTGAGGTATATCCTGAGATGAAGGTAAGACAGCTTCAGGAGGAGCATGTAAGCAACGGAGTGGATCCGCTCGATGAAGCCATAAAAGAACAAAGCCATTTAGGAGCATCCGAGGATAAGAATGACCTAGCCGATCAGGAGAATGGAAGCGATTATGAGAGACTACAAGCCTAAGAGGATCGAGGATACAAAGGTTTACGTTGAGAACGAGCAGGAAGTCATTAAGCTGCAGGATGAGCATATAGAGCTCTTGAAAGAGACACTCATGCAGTGCCTTAAGTCTGAAGGCATTGATAGGGGCTGTGAAGCAACTATTCTTTTAACTGATGATGATAATATAAGGCAAATGAATAATGAGCACAGAAATATTGATAAAGCGACGGATGTTCTTTCCTTCCCAATGGCTGACATAGAAGAAGGACGGATATTGTCTGATGAGGGCGATGTGAATATGGACGAAGGGCTGCTACTGCTTGGGGATATTGTGATTTCTGTGCAGACAGCCTATAAACAGGCAGGCGATTATGGCCATTCCTTAGAAAGGGAGCTGGCTTTTTTGGCAGCACATGGAGCTTTTCATCTCCTCGGATACGATCACATGACTAAGAAAGAGGAAGCAATAATGATATCCAAGCAAGAAACGGTACTTGAAAAAATGGGACTAAAGAGAGGATGAAGGAAATGTCGTTTAAGTCTGGCTTTGTTTCAATCATAGGTCGCCCTAATGTTGGCAAGTCAACCCTATCAAACAGTCTGGCAGGTGAGAAGATATCAATCATTTCAAGCAAGCCCCAGACTACCAGAAATACAATTAGAACGATAATAAATACTGACAATAGTCAGATTATTTTCATAGATACGCCTGGTATTCACAAGCCGAAGACAAAGCTCGGAGAATACATGGTCACTATTGCACAGGAAACAATGAATGAAGTTGATATTGTCCTTTTTTTGGTAGAAGCAACTGACGATGAGCCGGGTGCAGGCGATATGTACATTATGCAGCAGCTGAAAAGCGTTAATACGAAAAAGATTTTAATACTAAATAAGATTGATTTGATTAATAAGGACCAGCTGTTGGAGCGCATTAAAAGCTTTACCAACGAAATGGAGTTCTCGGCGGTAATTCCCATCTGTGCACTTAATGACGAGGGTACAGATATTGTTTTAAGCGAGATTGAGAAGCTTCTACCTGAAGGGCCGAAGTATTTTCCGGATGATTACATCACAGATCAGCCAGAAAGGATGATTGCAGCGGAGTTGATTCGCGAGAAAATACTGAAGCTGATAAGCGAGGAAGTGCCCCATGGTACAGGTGTGGAGGTTATTTCATTCAAGGAAAGGCCAGGTAAAAATCTTGTAGATATTGAGGCCAATATTTATTGCGAGAAGGAAACTCACAAGGGCATTATTATCGGTAAGGACGGCAAAATGCTGAAAAAAATAGGAACGCTGGCAAGAACGGAAATAGAAAACCTTCTTGGCGCCAAGGTCTATCTTCAGCTTTGGGTCAAGGTCAAACCAGACTGGCGCAATAGTGATAACATGCTTAAAGCCCTTGGTTATAAATAGCATAAGCAATACAAAAACTTCAAAATATTTGGTGCAAACTTTACAGGTATACAAATGCTGATTTAACGTAACCTATTAAAAGAGAGTTAATTACGAAAGAAAAGAGGGGGAGGGCATCAAATGTTTAAAGAGTATGTCTGGAATATGTTCATAGAAACAGGAAATCTTGAATCGTACATGTTTTTCAAAGAGATAGAGGAAAGGGACAAGGCTGAAGAGCAAAGAAATCTGGCAAAAGCCGAGGTTGCTCCCAGTGCGACCGATACATGATGGTTTTGCTTGGTCAGCCGGGCAGTAGTTGTTAATGAGTTTCTTAAAGACAAGGGGAATTGTAATAAAAGAGGTTAGTACAGGTGAGGCGGACAAGATTATAACTATTTTTTCAAGTAATCGCGGCCGCATTTCTGTCATGGTTAAAGGCGGGAAGCGACCAAAGTCTAAGCTTGCTGCCGGGTCGCAGGTATTATGCTACGGGGAGTATGTATTATATAGCGGTAAGAACCTATATTCGATGAACAGCTGTGAGGTGCTGGAATCCTTTTATGAGATTCGAAATGATATGGAGAAGCTGACCTATGCGGCTCACTTTATGGATATTGTACTTGAAATCGTGCAGGAGAATCAACCGGCTCCAAGGCTGCTTCAGCTACTGCTGAATTCATTACATATGCTTGCTAGAACTGAGAAGAAGCCTGAGCTCATATCCAGGATTTTTGAAATGAGGTCCTTAGCGATATCCGGTTATGCGCCTAGTATCAGGCAGTGTATGAACTGTGGGCTGGTGGCTGAAAAGTCTTATTCCTTCAGCTTTGAAAAATGCGGTTTTTTGTGCGATAGGGAGGAATGCTCTGCGCAGGATCGATTGTCGGTTTTATTGTCATCTGGGGCATCCAGGGCGATACAGCATATAATCCTCGCCAGGATGGATGAATTATTCAGCTTTGGTGTCTCTGAGGAGGTATTGGATGAGCTTGAGCATATATCAAGGAAGTATCTTAGTCAGCAGCTGGAACGTAGCTTTACCAAGCTGGATTTTCTTAAGAGCATATAGAGCTAATAATACTTTTATATAAAATAAAAACACCTTTCAATGAAAGATGTTTTTGGTGCGGTCGATGGGACTTGAACCCATACGGTCTCCCATGCGCCCCTCAAACGCACGCGTCTGCCAGTTCCGCCACGACCGCATATATAAGGCTTTGAACAACCAGCAGAATTTATTATACTAACTTAAGCTATTGGTGTCAATACCTTTAGAGAAACTTTTTCAGCCCACTTTTGACCTTATGAAAGGAATGGGCGGAAGCAGAAATATGAATAGCATAGATCTGACGTATTGAATTATGGTTCTATTGTTGATAGAATAAATGCTAGTGAGCTTTTGCTGACGAGATGGATTCATAATATATTTTAAGAAAAGAGGAAAATGTATGGCAGGCTTTTT
>JAAYBT010000145.1 GCA_012730015.1 Clostridiaceae bacterium | reverse complement strand
TATCCCAGGCCTATACTTTGCACCGATAATGCTGCAATGATTGGATGTGCAGCTTATTATCAGTTTAAGAAAGGCTATGCATCGACGCTGGATTTAAATGCAGTACCAAGTTTGAAACTAGGGCTCTAGACCTGTGGATAACTTCTGTTTTCCACAGCCATAAAAAATTATTCGTGTAAACAGAAACAAAAGCCCAGTAATGGTAGATATCGACAAATGACATATTATGTAAGATTGCGCGTGAAGGGAAGAAAGATCACATTGTACTTCTAAAAGCACATAACTGCGCCCTTCCAGGCAACAAGGGCCTTTGAGCCCAATTGTCGAAATGCGCGCATAATGTTGAATTACTACCTGTGAATAATGTGGAAATAGCGGTGAAAGCGCATAAAATGTAGTATTATCTTGTGTGGATAAGAGTGTGGATAGTGTGGATTAAAGGTGTCGGAAATTCAGATTCCAAAGGGATAGATAAGCGAAATATTACTCTCTATTTGAATAATCAGAGTACTTTTGCATCACTTTTTTTACATAATTGCGTGTTTCGGAATAGGGTGGAATACCATTATACTTTGAAACAGCTCCGGGACCTGCATTGTAAGCAGCCAAAGCTAATTCCAGATTGCCGTCGAATGAGACTAGCTGGTTCTTGAGATACCTTGTCCCACCGTCAATATTTTCACTAATATCAAAGGGATTTGTCACTCCAAGGGAATCGGCGGTGCCCGGCATCAGCTGCATTAAGCCCTGCGCGCCAACCCTGGAAACTGCGTAGGGGTTGAAATTGGACTCCTGGCTGATAACCGCTCTAATCAGGTTTGCATCAACATGATAATTCAGCGAGCTTTCGGTAATGCTCTTCTCGATCTGCTCGCTCCACTTGCTTTTATCTACGACTGCCCCGGATCTACCTGCTGCAAGAGCTAATAAGGCTCTCTGAAGTGAACTGGAGCCGACATTGTTCTGTGTGGAGCCTAATAAAGAGGAGGTATAATCGTCACCTAGTGTGAGTGCGCTTATGTCGTTATTGGCGCTGTCTGCAGCGGAGTTGAGATACTCCTCGAAAGACACGCTTTCTGAAGCTCCCTTGATTTTTACGGGCACCCTTCTTTGGATCTCATCCAGCTTCTGCTGAAATATGTCCGATACTTTCGGTATCATCTAGGTCCTCCATGTTTGGCTAATAATCATACCTTGCTCAAGACCAGACTGTCTGGCTAAACTCCATTATAATAACTAATTGGGCTAGGAGCCTTTAATAAGATTTTATCATAATTTCAGGCACAAATAAAGTGTATAAGCTCAGCCACTTATATATAATATCGGACAAAAGCCGGGCGAAGCTTATGAGATATTGCGTTCGGATTTTTGACAGAATTTTGAACAGGCATTTTTTTGTCTGCCATTGAATTGTCTGACTGTGAAAAGCTGACAATGGCCAACCGATGGATCATGAAAAGCTTCATCTTGATTTTCGCCGGGTTCACAGCCGGCGGCAATAAAGAACTCGCATTCAATGCATTTGGATCTGTTCTCCGGAGCGGACCATTTCTCGACTTTCCTGATATATTTTGCACAACGGAAGTCTCTGGAAACGATGCCATGAATTTTGCATAGGATGTCTCTGTTCACATTTACCTTAATTCCTCTTTCACAGTTGCTGCAGCTCCCAGACTGTTTCATATGCACCTCCGCCTTTCACATAACATACTAGCATATGCAAAGGGGGTGTGGCAAATAATGGGAAATAGCATGTTTACACTGGTTTACTTAACACAAACTGTATAAGGGATTCTGTTTCAAAATGCCCGATTATGGGTTATAATTATCATAAGTGCGAGCTGTGAAACAGCGAACGAGCGGGTGAGAGGTCAAACTTTATGCAAATGGAGACAAATACAGTATATGAGAAAGCCTGCAATTTTTCGTAGAAGGTACATTCCATATGAAATTGTGAATATTTCCGACGATGAACTTCTTTACAGGAGTGAGGAGCTGATTATAACAAAATGGTCCCCGATAAAGTCACGGTCGGATATTTCAGGAGGCATTTCATTTGCTTTCCTTGATAGAGGCTATAAGCTTGGCCGATTCTATGATAATGACGGCCGATTTTTGTACTGGTATTGCGACATAATAGAAGTGGAGTATGATTGTAAATCCGATACATACACCTTGAATGATCTTCTGCTTGACATAAAGATTTTCCCGGATGGGAGGGTAATACTATTGGATGCGGATGAGCTGGCACAGGCTTTGGAAAGGGACCTGATTACCAGGGAACAGGCCTGTATGTCACTGGAAACACTTGACGGGCTGCTAAAGCAGATTTACAGCGGGGAATTTCCTCCGCCGGAATGCCAGGGTTGGGGCTGGAATGGGAGAGAAAATGACTAATATGAATGAAGACGAAAAATATATAGATTTGCACACACATACGACTTCATCGGACGGCAGCATGACACCGGAGGAGCTTATCAGGCATGCCTATAGTAAAGGCCTTGCGGCGGTGGCGATAACAGATCACGATACGATCGGAGCAGTTGAGCAGGCTATTGAAGAAGGTAATAAAATAGGGATTGAAGTTATTGCCGGTGTGGAGATAAGTGTTGATTTTTCTACAGAACTGCATTTGCTCGGGTACTTTCTCAATGGCGGTTATGAGCCGATACTCAGGATGCTGAAGGTCCTGCGCAAGATGAGGGAGCAGCGAAATTCCAAGGTAGTCAACAAGCTAAACGAGCTTGGTGTTTCAATATCCTTGGATGAGGTTAACAGCAAGGCGGCTGGCGGGATTGCCGGGAGACCGCATATCGCAAGGACGCTGGTTGAAAAGGGCTATGTGGAGGACATGGTTGATGCCTTCGATAAATATTTGGGGGTAGGCAAACCGGCTTATTTTAAGAAGAGTAAGTTGACGCCACGGGAGGGCATTGCCGAAATATTGCGTTCAGGAGGGATTCCTGCTGTTGCGCATCCCATTTACCTCGATATGACATATGAGCAGCTGGATAGCTTGCTTGGAGAGCTTGTTGGGTATGGGTTGATGGGAATCGAGGCAATCTATGCCGGAAACACCGATGAGCAGACCGCGCAGCTTCTTGAATTGGCAAAAAAGCATCATCTACTGGTAACCGGCGGAAGTGATTTTCATGGAAGCTACAAGCCTGACATAGAGATCGGATCAGGCAGGGGCTCTTTGAAGGTGCCTTACAGTGTGCTGACAGAGCTGCGGCGTGCAGTGCAAAAGCCTTGGGTGACAGGGAAAACGCATGAATTGATTTAAAGGTAAAGCAGATTGTCGAGGCGATCTGTTTCTTTGTTTATATGACGAAGTTTAGCTCAAATAATATAGGATAGTGGGTGTAGATGGTTGCAAATCACTGCATCGGGTTACGCAGTGGGCAGGCTGATAATGCCCTGCTTCACTCCAATGCGGGCGCGAATCATTCGACATCCATGTCTCAGGATTCTGAGCCTGCGGCATCCATGCCGCAGGTTTGGTCCATGATACCGCATTCGAGTTTCAACAGTATAAACAGCCTGCAGCCATTTCTTCACACGATGCTTCCGTTTGCAACCATATCCACCCATTCTGCCTAATGTAACTGGACATGGAGGCAAGTGTAAAGTTTTCACCATTTGTAAACTACCCAAATTGCGACCAACTTTCGTATGCACTATATTATTAAGCTCCCAGTATTAAATGTCCTTGAGAAAGAGTTCATAACTTTCATCAGCTTGCCCTGCCTTGGGTGAGATGACGTCTTGACAGGGAGTATGAATCTTAGTATAATATGTAGGTGCCGAAAGCGATAAAGGTTAACACTTAAGCCCTTTCCAGGAAGGGTTATTTTTATCGGTTCGGGAGTTAAGTGGAAGGTACTGATATGGCAAACGAAGAGATAAAGGTAATCGCTCAGAATAAAAAAGCAAGGCATGATTACTTTATAGAACAGACATTAGAAGCCGGCATTGTACTGTCCGGCACAGAAGTGAAATCAATCAGGCAGGGCAAGGTAAACCTGAAGGACAGCTACGCATTGATTGAGGGTGGCGAGATTATTCTGAAAGGAATGCATATCAGCCCTTATGATCAGGGGAATATTAACAACAAGGACCCCTTGCGAGATCGTAAGCTTTTGCTGCACAAGAGCGAGATTAACAGGCTGATAGGGTACACACTGCAGAAGGGCATGGCACTGGTTCCACTTCGGCTCTACTTCAAAAGAGGTATGGTTAAGGTTGAACTGGGCATTGCTAAGGGAAAGAAATTATTTGACAAACGAGATGACATAGCACAGCGGGATGCCAAACGTGAGATCGACAGGAAGCTGAAGGAACAGTACAAGTGATGCTTGAAAAATGAATAGCCCTATTTGACTGCAGATTGCCTTAAGCGTCTGCAAAAGGGAGCATTCCTTGCGATAGCATTTAAGGGAGTGTCACCTTACAATATATGGGGGCGTATTGGTTTCGACGGGATTGTTGAGACCAGAGTAGCGGGTAGAGGATTCTCGTTGGCCTCTTAAAAAAGCGAGAAACTTAAAATTAAACGCTAAAAACGATAATTTCGCTTTAGCTGCTGCCTAATATAGGCAGCCCGTCGGTCTGAGGTTCCTGCACCTCAGGTAGCCGGCGTCATTAAGTCAGGCCTTCGGTGTAGGAAGGTTAAACACTGGAACTTTTACAGTGGTAGCCTTGAGCTGTAACAGTATTTAAAGGATACCGAAGCGCAAAGCCTTCACATGGGCGTGGCGCAAAGGGAATGGGAAGCAATTCCGAAATCATGTGATACACCCGTAGAAGCGCTGGAGGATATAGTTTCGGACAGGGGTTCGACTCAGTAAAAAGAATCGCCCTGCCTGGTGACAGGTAGGTGAAAACCCGGCTTTATCGGTGAAACCGTAACGGAAGGAAAACAGCGAAAGCTGTGGACATTCAGAAAGCGACATTTCTCACTTAGTAGAAATGCCTGTAAATCTGAGAGAAGTGTCCATTAACCTTGATACCGACGGCAATACCGAGAGGTATGTGAGGAAACTCAACAGCCTTGTATCGACTCATAGGGATCTAAGGAAAGAGGGACACACCTTTACAAAAAGGTATTCCTTGACAGAAAAGGTATGTCCCTGTCGATGATCTACTAGGATGGAAGCTAGGGGACATCAAGTCCCAACAAATTACAGCTTTCATAATACGCCGGGGGACTCATATCAGATCGTTGTAGAGTTCAAGATATAGTCAGTGCCAATGGAAACATTGGAATAGCACGTCCCCTCGCCTCCACCAAAAATTAGAAGGACTGTGATTAAAATCGCAGTCCTTTTATGCATTCTGTCTGGAACCAGTAAAGTTATGGTATCAGATTTGCCATAAAATATACAGTCCTTAAAAAAGTTATGTCAGAATTGTCGTATATTTCATGGTGTGCTATGATTAAGAGGAATACAATAAATTCTCTGGAGGTTTCTATATGTGTGATACACTGGTTGCCCTTGGTAATTCAACAGTAGACGGCTCCGTCCTGCTTGCTAAGAATAGCGACAGACAGCCCAATGAACCGCACATCATGATCAGAATCCCGAGAATGCGACACGATCTGGAACAAAACAAATATGTAAAGACAACATATATCGAAATCCCCCAGGTGGAGCATACATATGGGGTTGTCCTGCTTAAGCCCTCATGGATTTGGGGCTGCGAAATGGGCTGGAATGAGTTTGGCCTGAACATAGGGAATGAAGCCGTATTTACCAAGGAAAAGAAAGGGGCATCCGGACTTACAGGTATGGACATGGTGCGAATCGCACTGGAACGCTGTAAAACCTGTGAGGAAACAGTGGAACTGCTTGCGGATCTGCTGGAGGCTTACGGACAGGGTGGAAACTGCGGCTATGAAAAGCCATTTACATATCATAATTCCTTCCTGATTGCAGACAGGGCATCTGCCTGGGTTTTTGAGACAGCCGGAAGGTTTTGGGCAGCAAAGCAGGTAAAAGATACTTATTGCATCTCAAACTGCCTGTCAATTGGGAAAGACTTCGATAAATCCCATCCCAACTTGATTCGGCATGCTATTGAAAAGGGCTGGTGTAAAAGCGAAGCAGATTTTGAATTTGCCAAATGCTACAGTGATAAGCTTTATACCCACTTTAGTGGTTCAATCGTCAGGAGGGAGGCATGCGAATCAACCCTACAGGCAGCAAAAGGAAACATTGATGTGGGGCTTATGAAAAAGATTTTGCGGGGACATGCGAAGGAGCTAGACGGTAGGCTTTTTCAAAGAGGCTCAGTTAAGAGCGTCTGTATGCATGCAGGGGGTATGATTGGCGATCACACGACAGGGAGCTATATTGCATCCATCGACGACAAAATCTGTACCTACTGGGTAACGGGAGCGTCGACGCCTTGTATCTCGGTATTCAAACCGCTGTGGATTGAAGAGGAGATGCCTATTTTTAGCGAAACGGAGCAAGCACAAGCTATAGAGTATTGGAAGCTTCGAGAGAAACTTCACAGACACATTCTTCAAAGAGATATTGATTTATCGGAACACAGAAAGCTACGTGACAGCCTGGAGCAGGAAATAGAGGAGGCGATGCCGGCGGCAGATTTGTCCGACGGGATTGGACGTTCTGGCATCATGAAGCAGCTGTTCGCGAGGGAAGAGGATTTCATCCGTTCACAGTTGGCGCGCTGTACCGGCACATCAAACAGAATAAAAGGCCGCCTGCATTTCAGGCGCTACTGGAAAAAGCAAAATGAGAAACTATAGCTTGCACCTATAATTATGTATCAGGCTCACTTTATGTGGTTAATAACTTCATTTATTTCATTATTCCTACCGGCACTTCGTCATCTAAAAAAAATTAGTGACAAGCTGTAATATTTTGCGTTTAATATATTGAATTTTGAGAAGGTTCGTTTGGAGCTGCGGGAATTGATAAAATTTATTGTGGATGAAGGTAGCGGCAGAAAGGTTATATACAGATTGGAAAGGCTTATCGGAACACTTTGCCAGAGTCATCGAAGATGGTGGCTTTGCTTACAGTGCATATGAGAATAGGGCAAAGGGCTTGGAGTGCAAGGCTGGAGTTATGCCAAAAATTGCAGAATTAATTCAAAGAGATTTTGATGCAAAATGGTTTTCCGATGGAGGAAATAATGATAAGGAACAATATAGAAGTTGATGTAAGGTAAAGTGCATAGAGAACGGAACAACCCAGGCACAGCTTGCGGAGGATATAGGAACCACAAAATCCTATGTGAACCGCATCATCAAAAAGCAGGATGGCGTGGTCAACCGAACCTTTATCCAGATGATGGAGTCATTGGGCTATGACATAGAACTGACCTACATTAAGAGAGATATTTTGCCTGACTGAATTCTCTTTAGTGCGACAAAGCGGGAGTTGCAGAGGATAATTAACTTTCAGTTTGTCTTACTTTGAGACATTTGGTGTCTCACCATATAAACAGGATATTTGCTCACTTTATGTCCTGGTAATTAAAGGGCGACAGAAGCATACTGTTGCCAAAGGGAGGTCGAAAGACGATGGATATTGTAAAGATAGGACAGTTCCTTCAAGAGTTAAGAAAGGAAAAAGAATTAACGCAGGAACAGCTTGCGGAACAATTCGGTGTTGCTCGCAGAACAGTTTCTCGTTGGGAAACCGGAAGCAATATGCCTGATATGGACATCTTGATTGAACTGTCTGATTTCTACGAAGTCGACCTTCGCGAAATATTAAGCGGAGAAAGGAAAAGTGAGCATATGAATGAGGAACTGAAAGAGACTGTAATGCAGGTAGCCGAGTACGGAAGTGAAGGAAAGAAGAAAATGGCCCGCGTGACGCTAATTTATTTTGTTTTGGGAATTGTCTCCTTGCTGATTAACATTAGTTTGCAATATTTTACAGAGTTACCCAAGACATTTTGGACTGGCTTCCTGGAAGGAGCGACTCTGGGCTTGCCGCTGGCTACCATGATATTAGGAATTCTTTATGTAACTGGGGTAATGAATAGGGTGGCAGAGTTAAAGATGAGATTACTTGGCAAAGCCAAGAGGAACAAACAATAATTGCAAGACGGAAAGCAGGGAAAGTTAACCCGGAAGTTAATCATGCAACGAGCTCCGGTTTGTTGCCGGATTAGGGGTGCGTGACCTAAAGGTTTGCTCTGCACCCACGACCTTCGGTTTGCACCCATTGGCTGAAATTCTATCAATATATGATTTCCTTTCCACAAAAGCCACTTATATAGTGGCTTTCAATAAGAATGCGAGAATTGCGGGAAAAAGATATGGGGCCGAGTTTTAGACGGCTCGATTGCATCGTCTAAATCTGCGACCCTATATCATTATCTTGCTCTATCGGCCACAGGACCCGTCTCGCAGACCATTGCCTGTGCCACGGCCGAACTGCCCGCGACCCTGGCCTCTGCCTGCACCTAAACCCGAACCATTTTGCCCGCGACCCTGACCATTGCCTTTGCCAAATCCGATGCCTGCTCCTGAACCTGTGCCATTCTGTCCGCGGCCTGTTCCAGTGCCATCGCAGCTTGCCTGATTTTCCTCAATTCTGGCGATGACAGCGTCCGCTTGCTCCTGTGTCATCGTACCTGCGGCAACGCGTGCGGCAAGTGTGTCCTTTTTGATTTCCAACATCTCCGCCTTGAATTTATCAAGTACACCTGCTTCGTTTGCGATCGCCCCGTAGGTTTTACCTGTCTGTGCACGTTCGTCGATAACAGACTGCACCTCACGTCCGGAAAGCCCGGCAACCGCTTCGGCGGGTGTTGCATACTGCGAGGCGGCGAATGCTGCGACTGACCCCACAGTTAAAATGAATACCGTGATAATCCCTACGGTAGCATATCTCTTCATGTTTTTCACTATTATTACCTCCCTTCAATTTGCAGATTTTTTAAATTTCATCTTTATAATAAATCTAGGCTATGGCGAAAGTGTGTTTTTTCAGTTCTTTCTTTATGTTAAAATTGATATGTCGAACACAAAAAAGACATACCCTACCGTTATAATGGTTTACGAGAGGGGTGACAACCATGCTAACTATATTGATTGCCGATGACAACCGGCAAATTGTTTCGATACTTGAAGAATACGCGAAAAAAGAAGGCTTTGCCGTCACAACTGCATTTGACGGTCCTGCGGCACTGGCTAAAGCGAAGTCAACGCACTTTGATATAGTCTTGCTTGATGTGATGATGCCCGGGATGGACGGCTTTGAAGTCTGCCGTGAAATACGCAGGCAAAGTAATGTGCCCATCATAATGATAACGGCAAGAGGCGAGGATTTTGAGCGCATTATGGGTCTTGATATCGGTGCGGACGATTACATCGTCAAGCCTTTTTCACCCGGAGAGGTAATGGCGCGCATTCGGGCTGTTATGCGCCGCATTGTGCGGGAGGACGATAAAAAAGCACAGGTTTTTACTTTTAAAAGCTTGACGGTAAATCTTGACGAATATACTACCGAGATTGGCGGCGTCCGCATTCCTCTGACCAAAAGGGAAACAGAGCTTTTATGGACGCTGGGAACAAATAAAAACAAGGTGTTTTCTCGCGATAATCTGCTGAACAGCCTGTGGGGCTTCGACTACTACGGTGATACGCGAACAGTGGATTCCCACATCAAACGGCTGCGTGCCAAGCTGGATGCGGTTGCTCATGATGGATGGGAAATAAAAACCATCTGGGGCGTGGGATACAAATTTGAGGTGACGTCGTGAAAAATAAAATCCGCTTTCGTCTTTTACTGTACTTTTCAGGCTCGCTGCTTGTTTTTTCCCTAATCATAGGACTGATATTCACCAGCCTTTTTTCGCGGCATAATATGAATGTCCATAAAGCCGAGTTAGAAGACCGTGCCACAAATATTGCTCGTGCACTGGGCGAATTTTGGGTTAACAGTGCAGATCAGGCCCGAGGGCACGGCATGGCGGGGCAGGGTGCGGGATATGGTGCCTATCTCCGATTTCTTGATGATATTGCCATGACCGATGTCTGGGTTGTTGACCGCAATCTGAATCAAATCACCCGTGGCCGCGGGCAGACCAGCCTTGGATATAACGATCTGCCTCCCGGTGCGGAAGCTGTCATTATAGAATCAATGGAGGGCAAAATAACTTTCAGTGAGAATTTTGGCGCATTGATGGGCGAGCCTTCAATCACCGTAGCTGCGCCGATTACGCTTTTAAGCGGGGAGATTGTCGGGGTTGTGCTTCTACATGAACAGATTGAGAATATCCGAAGTGCAACCAGAAACGGGCTTGCAATTTTGCTGTTGAGCATGGTGACGGCAGTTATTATTTCATTTTTTATAACAAGCGCATTGGCGGAGCGTTTTACAAAGCCGCTTGGTAAAATGAAAGCCGCCGCTGTGCGAATCAGTGGTGGTGATTATACGGTAAAGACAGATATCGCACAAGACGACGAAATCGGAGAGTTAGCTACAGCGCTTGACGGTATGGCAGAAAAGCTGCACGCCGCTTCCAACGAGAGCTCTAAGCTCGAAAAGCTGCGGCGGGACTTTGTGGCGAACATTTCCCACGAGTTGCGTACGCCGGTTACTGTCATACGCGGTTCACTGGAGGCGCTGTGCGAAGGTGTGGTGACGGAATCCAGTATGGTGGAAGATTACCACCGTCAGATGCTCACGGAAAGCGTCTATCTGGAACGGCTAATTTCCGATCTGCTCGACCTGGCGCGGCTGCAAAATCCTGACTTAACGATGGAAATGAGTGAAGTGAACCTGAAGGATACTGCACAGGACGCTGTTCGTAGCATCCGACGCGTTGCAGAGAAAAAATCTGTTGAAGTCCGGCTTTCATATGCCGATGAGGGCTTTATCGTGTTTGGTGATTATGGAAGGTTGCGGCAAATACTTTTAATTCTTTTAGACAATGCTATCAAGTTTTCACCGGTAGGAGGGCTTGTAGAAGTTGTGCTTGCTAAAGCGCAGGACAAAATCACTTTGTCTATCCGTGATCAAGGCCCCGGGATTATGGCGGAGGATTTACCATATATTTTTGAGCGCTTTTACAAACAGCGTTCAGAAACGAACAAAGACGGCACCGGCTTAGGTCTGGCCATCGCAAAGCAAATAGCAGATAGGCACAGTGCCGATCTGAAGGCAGCAAACAGTCCGGATGCGGGCTGCGAATTTATACTATCTATTAGCAGCCGGTCTAATGGTATTGATTAAAAACTTATTTTTGATCGTTTGGTGCTGTCAATATCCATTTGTAGCCGAACTTGTCCCGGACCAGTGCTCCCATACCGCCATCATCTGGAGGCGGATGTGGGGTCAGCCGTCGAAGTGCCTGGCCCCCTTCGGCAAGTGCATCAAAACATCTTTCAGCCTCAGCTCTAGTTAGGAAATGAACCATCAGGCAGATCGCATCATTGTACTGGGCCAGTTCTTCCGGGCTGCCGCCGTCAGCTCCTGCAATAACACTATCTCCGACAAGGGCCTCTACGTGCATCACTTTTCCGGCGAGCGCAGCGCCGCCTGTTTCTACTGTAAATCGAGAAAGAAACTTTATTTCTCCGCCAAAAATAGAGGTGTAGAGCTTGAACGCTTCCTCACAATTATCGCAAAAGGTAAGATAGGGAATCACCATATGTACAACCTCCATAAAATTTGTTTGGTACTAGTATATAGTATTTAGCACACGATTCCTATAGCAGTATAATTAACATAATGAAGAAACATTAAACTGGCAAGCATGGGTCTCCATATATTTCATGCGGTGCTATGATTAAGAGGAATACAATAAATCGTCAGGAGGTTTCAATTGTGTGATGCACTGGCCGCCCTTGCCAGTTCAACAGTGGATGGTAGCTGAATTCCTCCAAGCTATGGCATTACATTTCCGGCGGCCTTGTAGATTTCATACCACTCCTCGCGGGTAATATGAACATCGGCAGCCTTCACACAATCCTTCAAACGCTCCGCATTCATGGTTCCGGTCACAGGCTGCATTTTAGCAGGGTGGCGAAGCAGCCAGGCCATCGTGATGGTCGTATTGCTAACTTCATATTTTGCAGCAATCTCATCAAGCTTTGCATTAAGCTGCGGGAACTTTGCGTTATCCAGGAAGACGCCTTCTGAAAGGCCGTATTGGAAGGGCCCCCAGGGTTGTATTGTAATATCATTAAGACGACAAAAGTCCAAAATGCTGACGTCGCGGGTTAAAGCGGAATCGTGAAGCCTGTTAACATAGATGCCCTGGGAGATCATGCTGGCGTTTATAATGCTCAGATTTAACTGATTGGCGATGACGGGCTGTTTTACAAACTTCCTTAGCAGCTGTATCTGCATGGGGTTCTGGTTAGAAACCCCGAAGTTGCGCACCTTGCCACTGCTTTGAAGAATATCAAAGGCCTCTGCGACCTCTTCAGGCTCTACGAGAGCATCGGGACGATGCAGGAGCAACACATCAAGATAGTCGGTTTTCAAGCGTCTTAAGCTACCGTCCACCGCTTCTAAAATATGTGTTTTTGAGAAGTCATAGCCAATGCCGGGTCGTATTCCGCACTTTGATTGTATAAATATCTTCTCACGCACTGAGGACTGCATTTGAATAGCATCGGCAAATATCCTCTCACATTCGCCTGCACCATAAATATCCGCGTGGTCAAAGAAATTGGCGCCCAGGTCGAGTGCTGTTTGAACAA
Organism: Clostridiaceae bacterium; assembly: GCA_012730015.1. Taxonomy (GTDB): domain Bacteria; phylum Bacillota; class Clostridia; order Acetivibrionales; family DTU013; genus JAAYBT01. The sequence continues at coordinate 1,361 of JAAYBT010000145.1, read as the reverse complement.
AATTCTCCGCTTCCGATCTGTTCAGTCTTGTAATGCGCATGCAGCCCACGGCGATGACCGGCACCTGCAAATCAGAGTTTCCAAGCTTAATCGTTCTCATAACCTTTTGCCTCCTATATATAAATCTAGATATTTGCATATCTTTATATCCTATTATACACACTATTGGATGCTCCAAAACAAAAGAAAGTGTAAACCGACTAGCATATATTAATTCTCTTTAGTATCAAGCTCAGAAGCAAGATTTTTTCTAAACTCAGATGGATAACATCCATAGAACTCTTTAAATAGTTTAGTAAAATGTCTGGTACTATAATACCCCACCTGCTCCGCAATCTGCTTTACCTGGTTGCTTGAATCTGTAAGTAGTTCCTTAGCTTTAAGCATCCTGAATTTAGTAAGATACTTAAGAAAAGTTGTGTTGGTTGTCCTATGGAATAAGTTGCTTAAGTAACTGGCTGTAATATTTAAATTTTCTGCTATCTGACCCAGGCTAATTTCATCAGCATAATTTTGCTCAATAAATAAAATCACCTTATTCACTAAATCAGAAGATGAACTATCAAGCTTCTGAGCCTCCGTAAGTAATACTTCTCCGGTTTTATGGAGCTGCTTCAACCATAGGGCGGGCTTATCCTCTGGCTTGATTTTGCAGCTTAAGGTACGCATAATAAAATTCAAAACTGATTTTTTCTTATCTCCATCAAGAGAAATATAGGTTTTTGAGAATATCTTCTCGAGGTCATTTAAGGTCTTCATATATGTCAGGTATTCTTTGTCATGATAGGCGGAAACCAAAGAAATCAATAAATCGCATAACTTCAAGACGTCAGAAATACTGCTTTCATATACTCTGACAAGTTCTTTTACTGTAAGGAACTGGCTCTGACAGAGTACACGCAATGTAGCCATGTTTTGTAACTGGTTTAGTCTTTTTTGAAGGATCTCAAAGGAGCTGCATATATCAGACTGCAGCACAGTAATGTAAAAGATATTGTTTGAAAGCTCCTGGGCTATCTGCTCGGCACTTTTCATGATTTTCATTGTGGCATGCTTTCCTACCGGTCCTCCGTCAAAACACCAGGCACCAAGTAGTGCAAGGTTCCCATTAGGAAGGATGAAAAGAGCCATTCTATTGTTTATGCTTGCCGAATCACAAATCTTTTCTCTAAGGATGCGGGTAAGTTCCAGCTGGCTATTGGCTTTTGACTTCTCATCCAGGTTACTGTCAAAAACAAATATAGAACAGTAAAATTGCGAATTTATTATTATACTGTCTTCGGATTCATTTGGATAGCTGCTTATTTCATAAAATAACGCATTCACTTCATTTTCAAACTCATTATTAAGTGCAATACTTA